>NZ_JAMDLQ010000052.1:0-33587 GCF_024705715.1 Clostridium sp. LY3-2 | reverse complement strand
AAGTAAGAAGACGTGCAAACTACAAACTTTGCTTTTCGAAGATGACATTCCCACACCAATTATTCAGAGTAATGCTCCTAGAACAAATCTACAGAGCATTCAGAATAAGTAAAGGAGAACCGTACCATAAGTGATACCCCAAATCTTTGATTTGGTTGGTAGAACTTACACCTAGGAACGAAAGTGAGTAGGTGTTTCATTACAAGCATCTCTAAATCTTTGATTTAGTAAGATAAACTTACACAAGGTGAACACCTACTAATAAATTTAAGTAGGTGTTTTTTTATAATCTTTATATAGTATTAGGAGCTTATAAAGGTTAGGTTAGGTAAAGTATGTTTTATTTTTATGGTAATAAAACATATTAGTAAAGATGATTCAAGAAAAGAAGAATAAATATAGTATTTCTTATTAAAGCCTTGACCAATAATTGGTTGAGGTTAATTTTATATGTGAAAAAGGAATAACATTAACAAACTTTATTTTTACATAATATGGTATAATGGTTTAGGAGATCTATGATTTTTGTATGTAAAATACTTTTGACATAGTGAATTCAATCAATATCAAACATATTTGATAGTTTAAATTTATTCAAGGTTATAAAATAATGATGCAAGGGGGACATTATATGGAGATTGGAAAACAAATTAAAAAACACAGAACAGAAATTAAACTCTCTCAGGATGGATTAGCTGAAAAGATATTTGTATCTCGTCAAACTATTTCAAACTGGGAAAATAATAAAAACTATCCTGATATAAAAAGTTTATTATTATTAAGTTCTCTTTTTAATGTATCTCTTGACGTATTAGTTAAAGGAGACCTTGAAAAAATGAAAGAAAAGATTAATTCAGAAGATATAAGTAAATTTAAGAGAGAAGGCAATATATTCTCTATACTGTTAATATTAACGATTATATTACCTATTCCACTTATAAAGTTTATGGGAAATACAGGTATAGTTATTTGGGTTATAATTGCTGTTTTAGGGATATATTATTCAATTAGAGTAGAAAAGTATAAGAAGAATTTTAATATTCAAACGTATAAAGAGGTTATTGCTTTTATAGAAGGAAAAAGTTTAGATGGTTCAGAGAAGAATCAAGAGTACGGCAAAAGATTATATCAAAAGTTTTTATTAGCAATAGGGGCAGGACTCGCTTCAATTACAATAGGATTTATTATGATTTATGTATTATTTTAAACTTAAGAAAAAAGGAGAGATAAAGATATGAAAAACTGGATAGAAGGAGCTATAAATAAAAATTTTATAGCTTCATATAGTGGAGGAAAAGATAGCACCTTAGCTTTATATAAAGCAATGAAAAAAGGGACAGCAGTAGGAATTGTTGTAATGATGGAAGAAGAGGGAGATAGGTCAAGGGCTCACAGTTTATTTAAAGATATACTTAAAGCACAAGCTAAGGCTATAGGAGTTCCTCTTTATACAGGCTCAGCGAATTTTAAAAACTACGAAAAAGTCTTTGTAGAAATATTAAAAAACGCTAAAGATAAGGGAGCAGAAGTACTTGTTACTGGAGATATTGACCTTCCAGAAGAAGATTGCTGGCACGAAAGAGTTACTAATAGTATAGGGCTTAAACTTGGAGTTCCACTTTGGAAGAGGGATCACAAAGAAGTAGTTAAAGAGTTTATCTCACTAGGATTTAAAACTAAGGTTATAACTATAGATACTACTCAAGGGATGAAAGAAGAGGACCTTGGAAGAATACTTACCTTTGATTATATGAAAGAATTAGAAGAAAGAGGTATAGATTCTTGTGGAGAAAACGGAGAATTTCATACTGTAACTATAGGTGGTCCTATATTTAAAGAAGATATAAAAGTAGAAGACGGAGAAATCACATCAGACGGAAGATATATGTACTTAAAAATAGAATTAAAATAAAAATAGAGCACTGATTACTTTAAAAAAGGTAATTAGTGCTCTTTTTTTAAAATACTTTAAGACCTATAACTGAGATTATAATTAAGATTAAGTAAAAAATTTGTTTTTTAGATAAATGCTCATTAAATAAAAAAGCACCTAATAAAAGAGATCCGACAGACCCTATAGCAACCCATATACAATAAGCAGTTCCAGCTTCTGTAGTTCTCATTGCAAGTGATAATAAAGTTAAGCTAGTAGCTGCAACTAAAATAGTAAGGGCAGACCATAATTTATATGTAAATCCTTCTGACCTTTTCATGCAATACACTAAAAGGACTTCACACAAGCCAGAACAAATAAGAAAAACTAAATCCATAAACCTACACCTCCTCTTTAGAGTTTACTTTTAAACCTACAAGGCCAATAAAAAGTAAAGCACTAAAAAATATCTTAGAAAAGCTTACGCTCTCACCTAAAATTAAAATTCCAAAAATAATAGTTCCCATAGCACCGATTCCAGTAAAGACTGTATAAGCTATTCCAGAAGGAAGTAAAGTCATTCCTTTTGAGAAAAGGTAAAAGCTTATAACTACTAAAACTATAGTTAATATCGTATAACCTAAATTAGTAAATCCATCAGATTTCTTTAAGCAAAGTGCCCAGAAAACTTCTAAAAATCCACCTATAATAACATAAATCCAAGCTTTATTCATAATATCCCTCCAATTTAAAATATTTTAAGAATAAAAAAAAGCCGGATAAGATAAATATCTTATCCGGTCTTTTTAACCCTCCGATAAACAATGCTATTTTAACATTTAAGAAAAACTATGTCAATTTCCATAAATAATTAAATAATAATTATTATTGACAATATCACTAACTAGTGATATTCTTGATTTATGGATAGAGTAAAAGAATTAATAAATGATAACAATTTAGCACTAAAAACATTAGTTGCATTAACTAGAGCAGAACATTCAATTCACAAAGAGGAATATAAAACTATAAAAGAAAGTGGGCTAACAGCTGCACAGTTTGGAGTTTTAGAAGTTTTATATAACAAAGGCGATTTGAAAATATGCGAAATAATAGAAAAGATATTAACTACATCAGGGAATATAACTGTAGTTATAAAAAACTTAGAGAAAGATGGATTAATTAAAAAGAATTCAGACCCTGAAGATAGAAGGTCGGCTATTATATCTTTAACTGAAAAAGGAAGAGAAGTTATTGAAGGCATTTTACCAAAGCACATAAAAAATATAGCAAATATATTTAGCGTGTTAACTGATGAGGAAAAAATAATGCTAAAGGAGATTCTTAAAAAATTCAAAAAATAAAAATTTTTTTATAGATTTATCACTAATTAGTGATAAAAGGAGGTAGGGTATGATAAAAAGAATAAATAGTGAGAATATGGGAAAAAGTAATTATGGATGGTTACACGGTAACTTTCACTTTTCTTTTGCAGAATATTTTAACCCTTTAAATATAAACTTTGGAGTACTTAGAGTTTTAAATCACGAAACTATAGAAGCGGAGTCAGGCTTTGATACTCACCCTCACAAAGATATGGAGATTATAACTTATATAGAAAAGGGCGAGCTAACTCACGGAGATAGTATGGGTAATTCAAGTGTATTAACTAGAGGTCAAATGCAATATATGAGTGCAGGTACTGGAGTTAACCACAGTGAATTTAATAAAAGCAATGAAAAACTTAAATTACTTCAAATTTGGATTATTCCAGATAAAAGCGGGTACGAACCAAACTACGGTGAATTTAAATTTAACTGGGAAGAGAGAATAAATAATTTAATGCACATGGTTTCTAGTTATGAAGGAGATGCACCTATAAAAATCCACCAAGATATAAATATGTATACAACTTATTTAGAAAAGGGAAAAGAGCTATCTTTTGATGTAAATAAGGGAAGACAATTATACTTAGTTCAAATAGAAGGTGAATCTACTATAAACGAAATAAACCTTAAAGAAGAAGATGCACTAGAAGTAATAGAAGAAAATATTAAAATAAAAGCAGATAAAGATTCACATTTCATATTAATAGAAATGAAGAAAAATGAACATCTTTATATATAAAAAGGAGAGAAGATTATGAGTAAAGTATTATATATCAAAGCAAACGTAAAACCAGAAGGAGAATCAAGAACTTTTAAAGTATCAGATTATTTTATAGAAGAATATAAAAAGAAAAATCCAAAAGACGAAATAATTACATTAGACCTTTATAAAGAAAATATAGATTTCTTAAAAGGTGAAGATTTAGGAAAATTATTTGGTCCTAAAGACGAAAACAGTAAAAATGATCCTTTATTAAAATACGTATACCAATTCAAAGATGCTGACAAGTACGTAATTGCAGCCCCTATGTGGAACTTAAGTATACCTGCTATTTTAAAAGCTTATATAGACTACGTAAGTGTTTCAGGAGTAACTTTTAAATACACACAAGACGGGCCAGTAGGTTTATTAAAAGATAAAAAAGCTATTCACATAACAGCTAGAGGAGGAGAGTATTTAGACTCACCTTACGAAATGGGAGATAGATATTTAAAAACTATTTTAGGTTTCTTTGGAATAGAAGATACTAAGACTATAGCTATAGAAAACTTAGATGTTTTAGGAGCTGATGTTAATAAATTAGTATCAGAAGGAAAAGAAAAAGCAAAAGATATAGCATTAAAATTCTAATAAAAAATGCCAAAGTGAGATTTATTTCTCACTTTGGCATTTGTTTTATATAGTATATTTTTTAGGACCTTCTTCAAAGCTGAAAGTTTTAACTTCTTTTATGTTTATATAAAAAACTTTAAAGTCAGGGTTTTCGGTAGAAGTATATATTTTTTCAAGCATAGGTAAAACTTTAAAAGCTTTTTCCTTATATTTAATATCCTCTACAAAAGTTACGAATCCATTTATAGAAACTACAGGTGATTGATTATTTTCAGTGCAAAAAGCTACAGAATTGTTTTTAGTTAATTCTTTAAAAACATCTTTCTTAGCACCAGTACAAAAGAATGCTTTATTACCTTCAACCCATAAAGATTGAAACATCCTAGTTTGAATTAAATCACCATCTATAGTAGAAAAAGTTCCAATTACATTTTTATTTAAAAAGTCTAAATTTATCATTTATAATAACCTCCAAAAGATTTCAAGTTTTATTTTATAATCGATTATAGTATTATTATATATAATATGATATTAAATGTAAGTACGATTTATTTTGATACCTACTATCAAATATGATACTAAGGAGGCAATATGGGAAAAGAATTATTCGGCGTTTGTCCGTATGTAACATCTCAAAAAGTTTTAACTGGAAAGTGGTCTATGCTGATTTTATACCATTTAAGTGATGGCAAAGTTAGATTTAACGAATTAAAACGTAGGCTTCCAGAAATGACGCATACTACTTTATCAAGACAGTTAAAATCTTTAGAACAAGATGGTTTAATAGAAAGAAAAGAATATGCAAGCATCCCACCTAAGGTGGAATATTCATTAAGCCCTATAGGAGAAAAGTTTAAAAAAGTTTTAGAGAGCTTAGAAGTTTGGGGAAGTGAATATATAGAATTTCTTAAAGAAAAGAATATTTAAATATAAAAAAACCTTCAGCTAAATTTTAGCTGAAGGTTTTTTGAAAATAGCTATTAAAATTATCAATTTAACAAAAACATAACACAAAATGACGGCTAAAACTAAAATACTTTCATTTTTCTTAATAAAATAATAAGCAAACTATGGTTTAATAAAGGTATAGTTATAGAATTAAAAATGAAAAAGGAGGGAAAATAAAAAATATATTTTAAATTAGGGAGGTACTTTAACTATGGTAAATTTAATGATACTAAGTGGCTTAGTACTACTTATATGCATTATATCTAGTAAAGTTTTTTACAAATGGGGCGTACCTGTACTCTTAGTCTTTATAATAATTGGAATGCTATTTGGTTCTGATGGGATAGGTGGAATTTATTTTGATAATTACGATATAACATACACCTTATCATCTATAGCATTAGTCTTTATAATGTTTTACGGAGGTTTTTGCACAGAGTGGAAAAAAGCTAAATCTATTGCAAAACCTGCGATAACTTTATCAACTTTAGGAGTAGTTATAACTGCAGGACTTACAGGTCTATTTTGTCATTATGTTTTAAAAACAAGTATGATAGAAGGTCTTTTATTAGGTTGTGTAGTAGCATCAACAGATGCTGCATCAGTTATGTCTATACTTCGTTCTAGAAATTTAAAACTAAAACATAATATAGATACTTTAGTTGAATTTGAAAGTGGAAGTAACGACCCTACAGCTTATATGTTAACTAGCATAATGATAATGCTTATGACAAGTAGTGAGCCTTTAGGAATAGGGCTTTTCGCAATGATATTTAAGCAAATTGTATTTGGAGTTTTAGTAGGACTTATTCTTTCAAAAATAGCAGTATACATACTTAGAAAAGTAGAATTTGAGATAGAAGGATTATACCCTATATTTATAGTTGCTGTTGCACTTTTATCTTATGCAGTATGCGAATATATAGGAGGAAATGGATACCTTAGTGTATTTATAGCTGGGATTAGTATAGGTAATTCAAAAATCCCTCACAAAAAGAGTTTAAATCACTTTTTAGATGGATCCTCTTGGATAATGCAGATAATGTTATTCTTTATGCTTGGACTTTTAGCATTCCCATCTCAAATATTACATGTTGCAGTAGAAGGGATAGCTATATCATTATTCCTTATAATAATCGGAAGACCGATAGCTGTATTTTTAATACTTACTCCTTTTAAGATACCCCTTAAAGAGCAAGCATTTATCTCTTGGGTTGGGCTTAGAGGAGCTGCATCTTTAGTTTTTGCTATATATGCAGTTATAGGAACATCAGCTATGGAAAGTGATATTTTCCACATAATCTTTTTCGTCGCACTCTTTTCAGTAGCTATTCAAGGAACGCTTATACCTTTCTTTGCTAAGAAGTTAAATTTAATTTCTGAAGAGGAAGTTAAAGAAACTAAAAAGCTAAAAGATAGAATAAAAGATTATATTTTTGAAATAAAAATCGGAGACAACAATAAAATAGCAAAAAACGCAATTATGGACTTAGATATACCAGATGAAATTTTAATAGTAATGATTAAAAGAAATGATAAAGTAATCATTCCAAAAGGATTTACAGTTATAGAACCTAACGATGTTATGGTATTAACAAGTGAAAATAAAGACGTAGTAGATAAATTTTTTGAAGATATAAAGGTATAAAAATAGACAGTAGCTTTAAGCTACTGTCTATTTTTTAGTTTAGATTCTTCTATTTCACTTATAAGATCAACTACATTGTTTAAATCATACATTATAGTTAGATTCGTAAAAGTATAGATGTGGTCATAATTTTTTGGAATAAAATCTATATTGAAATTAGTTATAACTAAATCATAGTTTTCAGTTCTGTTTTCGTCATAAATCTCAACTAAGACATTAAACTTTTTACTTAAAAAACTTTTTAAATAATCTATAGTTGAATTGATGATTAAGTTTTCAGCCATAGATAATACCCCTATTCTTATATGATATTTAGATATGCCATCTAAATAATTTAAAGTTAGTATTATACATAACTTAAAGTAAGTTTTATCTATAGTATATTTAAAATCAAAAAGATTAGTGATTTTTAAATATAATTTGTCTGTAAAATCATCTTTAAAAGAACTTTTAAAATCGTTTAAATAGTAGCTTGTAATAACTTTGTTGTTAGAATAAAAAACTCCTTTAAAATAATAGTTTCTAAAACAAAGGTTTAAAATATTTAATTTTAATTCTTCACTTAAATTTTCTGGGACTTTAAGATATATGTTTTCTATTTCATCTATAACTAAACTAAATATTTTAAAAGGACAGCTATTAATTATGTATTTATTTTTATTAATAAAATCGTATGGAACTATATTAAAACTTAAAATAAAGCAAAGGGTAGAATAAGCTAAATACGTGGTTGAACCTTTATTTAAACTATCTTTTTTAAAAAACAGCTTAAGTTCTTTAAAGATTTCAGTTTCTTTAAATAGGTTTAAGTTTGATTTAGTAAATGAGTCCTCTAAGAAGTCAGATCTAAAAAACTTTTTTCTAACCATAAGGATTTTAAGCCAAAGGTATAAAGAATGCTTTTGTTTAATGCTTAAAGATATTTTTAAAGTTTTTTCTATTATAGTAATTAAGCTATAATCACTTAATCTTATATTTGGAATATCGACTTCTGTATTCCAAAAGAAAAGATAATAAAAATAAGAAATTTGCATTAGAGAACCTGTTAGTTCGTAATTTTTGATTGATATATCAAATTCTTTTAAGATTTGATTGCACTCAATAATCTTCCGATTTAGGGTAGCTAAACTTATATTAAAATTTTCAGATAGCTTGACTCCTGTAAGTTTTCCATTACTATTTAAAAAGAAATAATTTAGTATTTTATATTTAGGAGAGTTATCTAGATAGGAAAATATTAAAGATTTTAAGCGGATCTCATCTTTGTATTTTAAAAATATAAAATCTTTTGTGTAATAGATGCTTATTTTAGCTTTATAATCAGTTCTAAAAAGGTGGTCTATTTTTTCAACATGGGATTTTAAAGTAGGCAAAGAAATACCTAGTTTATCACATAAGTCAGACCTATTCATCTTGCCTTTATTTATAAATAAATTTTTTAAAATATTAAATTGGATCTTTTCTGAGCCTTCTAGCAAATCTTCTTTAAACATATAAAAAACCTTCCTAAAATTTATTTTTAAATTCATTAGTAAAAATATACAAATACTATATTTAAAAATATAACTTAAAAATAACCTCATTTCAACTTAGTTAAAGTAAGTATTTTACACAATTACCTCTTATTTTTTCGAAATATGAAAAAAAATGATATTATAGTGTTTTTAAAATGTTTTAAAATATAATTAAAAATAAAAGAAAAACATAGGGGGAAAACAAAATGAAAAAGCTAAAGATAATATCAGCTTTAGTTATAACGGTTTGTATTTCAAGTTCATTTCTTTTAGGAAGTAGTAATGCTTTCGCAACTGATGTGAACAAAGAAAATGCTAAAACTATAGAACAAAAAGATGCTGATAAAAACAAAGAAAACAGAGAAGCTATTAACGAGGAGATAGCAAATTTAAACTACAACAAAAACGAAGTTCTTGCATCTAATGGAGATAAAATAGAAAGTTTTACTCCAAGAGAAGGTAAAAACAAGGGTGATAAGTTTGTAGTAGTTGAAAGAAAGAAAAAATCATTAACTACTTCACCTGTTGATATTTCAATCGTTGATTCAGTTAACGATCGTACTTACCCAGGTGCATTACAACTTGCAGATCAATCATTTGTAGATAATAGACCAACATTATTAGTATGCAAGAGAAAACCTATAAACATAAGTATAGACTTACCTGGTTTACAAAACGAAAATACTATAAAAGTTAAAAATCCAAACTACGGAAACGTATCAGCTGCTGTAGATACTTTAGTTTCTAAGTGGAATGATAAATATTCAAGCACTCATACTTTACCAGCTAGAACTCAATACTCTGAATCTATGGTTTACAGTAAGTCACAAATATCAAGTGCACTTAACGTGAATTCAAAAGTTTTAGAAAACTCTTTAGGTGTAGACTTTAATGCAGTCGCAAATGACGAGAAAAAAGTTATGATAGTAGCTTACAAACAAATATTCTACACAGTAAGCGCAAACCTTCCAAACAACCCAGCAGATGTTTTTGGAAATGGAGTAACATTTAAAGATTTAACTAGAAAAGGTGTAAGTAATGAAGCGCCACCTCTTATGGTATCTAACGTAGCTTACGGAAGAACAGTATACGTTAAGTTAGAAACTACATCTAAGAGTAAAGATGTACAAGCTGCATTTAAGGCACTTGTTAAAAATAATAGTGTAGAAGCTAATTCTAAATACAAAGATATTTATGAAGATAGTACATTTACAGCAGTTGTTTTAGGTGGAGATGCACAAGAGCATAACAAAGTTGTTTCTAAAGACTTTGATGAAATAAAAAGTGTTATTAAAGATAATGCAGCATTTAGCGCTAAAAACCCAGCATACCCTATTTCATACACTAGTGTTTTCTTAAAAGATAATTCAATTGCAGCAGTTCACAACAAAACTGACTACATTGAAACTACTTCTACAGAATACTCAAGAGGTAAAATAACATTAGACCATAGTGGAGCATATGTAGCTCAATTTAGAGTTTCTTGGGATGAAGTATCTTATGATAAGTATTAACTCACAAAAATTGGAGTGATAACTACAAAGATAAAACAGCACATTACTCTACAATAATACCTCTTAAAGCCAATGCAAAAAATATAAAAGTAATGGCTAGAGAGTGCACAGGACTTGCTTGGGAATGGTGGAGAACTGTAGTAGATGAAGATAATTTACCTTTAACAAACGATATAAACGTATCAATATGGGGTACAACTTTATATCCTAGAGTAAGTGTAACTTACTAAAAAATACCCTTTGTTAAAATAGTATATTTTTACTTGTTATGGTAATAAAAAATTCAAAAGTCATAAAAAAATTTAAAAAAAGCAAGAAAAAAGTAATAAACTTTTTAAGTTAAGAGTGATATAATGACATTGTAAGAAAAAAGAATAGACAGTGCGGTAGGTGAGGCTACCGTAAGGATATGGATTGCTACCGCAAAATAGTGGAGACACTATTCGCTTGGTCAGCAGGGGATGTCGATTCAAGGCATAACCTAACGCAATTTCACCGCCTTACGATGCTAAAGCTTGAACGAAATCATTTAAAGAATTTATTACATCATAGAGTTTAATGCCCTTGATTTTGTTTGAGCAAAATTAAGGGCTTTTTGTATTTTCTATTCTAATTAAAATAAATTTGGAGGTGTAAAAAATGGACGCAGACAGTAGTAGTAAAGGTACGAAATCATGCATAAAGGCTAAAGAATATAATAATGACGTAGACCAAGACAGTCTGCACATTTTATTTAAAGCCGGCTAAATTAAAATTTAATATTTAAAAATTCAGTTTGTAGATTTCGTATCTTACTCCTAATAGAAAAGATTCAAGGAGGAAAGAACGATGAAAAAGATATTATTTAAAAAAGACAGATCTTTAAATACAAATAACGAATTAAAAAGACAAGGATTAATTAATGCTAAATTATTAGAAGTTTCTAAGATGGATGTAGTAAGTTTAGTTAGAAAGATGAATGTATCATTAAATGGACTAAACAATGAAAAAGTGGAAGAAATGCGTGAAGTATATGGTAATAATGTAATCAGTACTGAAAAATCTGAAAATATAATTGTTAAATTCATTAAAGCATTTATAAACCCATTTACAATCATTTTGATTTTACTTTCAATAATATCATTCTTTACTGATATAGTTATGGCAGCACCTGGGGATAAAGACCCAACAAGTGTAATAATTATGGTTACAATGGTTACTGTAAGTGGCTTACTAAAATTCGTTCAAGAATTAAGGTCAGGGAGTGCAGCTGAAAAGTTAAAAGAACTTATAGAAACAACTACATCAGTAACAAGAAGAGAAGAAGGTACTATTGAAATTCCACTTTCAGAAGTAGTTTCTGGAGATATAGTAAACTTAGCAGCTGGAGATATGGTTCCAGCAGATTTAAGAATAATTAAGGCAAAAGATCTTTTTATAAGTGAATCAGGATTAACAGGTGAAAGTAACCCTGTAGAAAAAGTAGTAAATTTAGATAAAGATAAAGTATATAAATCAGCATTAGATTGCGAAAATATAGCATTTATGGGAAGCAACGTTATAAGTGGTGCTGCAAAAGGTATAGTAGTTTCAACAGGAAATGATACTATATTCGGTTCAATGTCAAAAGCTATAACTGGAAAAGGAAACAAATCTAGTTTTGAAAAAGGGGTTAACTCTGTATCTTGGCTTTTAATATCATTTATGGCAGTTATGGTGCCTGTAGTATTTTTTATAAACGGAATAACTAAAGGTGATTGGATACAAGCTTTATTATTTTCAATTTCAATAGCAGTAGGTTTAACACCAGAAATGTTACCTATGATAGTAACTACAAGTCTTGCAAAAGGTGCAGTTACTATGTCAAAAAAGAAAACTGTTATAAAAAATTTAAATTCAATCCAAAACTTTGGTGCTATGGATGTTTTATGTACAGATAAAACAGGAACATTAACACAAGATAAAGTAGTTTTAGAATATCACTTAGATATTGAAGGAAATGAAGACGATAGAGTATTACGTCATGCATTTATGAATAGTCATTTTCAAACAGGACTAAAAAATCTTATAGATGTTGCAATTATAGAAGAAGCATACGAAAAAGGCTTAAAGGATTTATATAAAGATTATAAAAAAATAGATGAAATTCCTTTTGATTTTAATAGAAGAAGAATGAGCGTAATTATAAAAGATAACGAAGGAAAAACTCAATTAATAACAAAGGGTGCAATAGAAGAAATGCTTAATGTATGCAAATACGTTGAGTACAAAGGTGAAATAAAAGAACTTGATAAAAAACTAATCAAAAAAATATTAGAAACAGTAGATAAATTAAATGATGATGGTATGAGAGTTATAGGTTTAGCTCAAAAAACAAACCCTTCTGCAGAAGGTGAATTTAAAGTAAGCGACGAATCAGATATGGTTCTTATGGGATATTTAGCTTTCTTAGATCCACCAAAAGAAAGTACAGAAAGAGCAATAAAATCATTAAAAGAATATGGAGTTAAAGTAAAAGTTTTAACTGGAGATAATGATAGAGTTACTAAATGTATCTGTAAAAAAGTTGGTATAGAAATAGATAATATAGTTTTAGGTTCTGATATAGAAACTATGGATGATATAAAATTAGCTAAGGTAGCTGAGGAAACTAGCGTATTTGCTAAACTATCACCATCACAAAAAACAAGAATAGTAAGAATACTTCGTGAAAATGGTCATGTTGTTGGATTTATGGGTGATGGAATAAATGATGCTGCAGCTATGAAAGAATCAGATGTTGGAATTTCAGTAGATACAGCAGTAGATATAGCAAAAGAATCAGCAGATATAATACTTCTTGAAAAAGATTTAGAAGTCTTAGAAGAAGGGGTAATAGAAGGAAGAAAAACATTTGCTAATATGATTAAATATATTAAAATGACTGCAAGTTCAAACTTTGGGAATATGTTCTCAGTTTTAGTTGCAAGTGCTTTCTTACCATTTTTACCTATGATATCAATCCAATTAATAATATTAAATCTTATTTATGATTTATCATGTATTGCTATACCATGGGATAATGTAGATAAAGAATATTTAAAAAATCCAAAGATGTGGGATGCATCTTCAATAGGTAAGTTTATGAAATGGATAGGACCTACAAGTTCAGTATTTGATATACTAACATTTATAGTCATGTACTTTATAGTGTGTCCAATCATAGCTGGAGGAAACTACAACGACCCAGGAGTAAACCAAATACTATTTGTAGCAGCATTTAATGCAGGGTGGTTTATAGAGTCATTAATAACACAAACTTTAGTAGTTCATATGATAAGAACTGAAAAAACTCCATTTGTTAGAAGCATAGCTTCAAAACAAGTTTTAATAGCTACAGCTGTAGCAGTTTCTGTAGGTGCTATAATACCATTTACTGAGTTTGGTGAAATGCTAGGAATGGTATCATTACCTTTAATATATTTCTTGTTTGTAGCATTAATAGTAATAGGATATATGATTTTAGTTACAGTAGCTAAAAAATCATATATAAAGAAATATGGAGAGCTACTATAGATGAGAAATAATGCAGAAGTTTTATCTTTAAGTATAGATAGTTTAAATTATATTTTAGATAAGCTTAAGTTATTAGATAAAGGTAATATAGAGCTAATAGAATTTAAAAAGAGTATCGAAGCTCTTAAAACAAATGATTTAAAATCATTAATTATTAACTGTGAAGATGATTATAAAACAAAAAATAATGATAAAGATTTAGATTATAAAAAGATAAATATAAACTATAGTAAAAGAACTATTTATATAGACAAAAAAGAAGTAAGACTAACCCCTAAAGAGTTTGATATTTTATATGTTTTATCTAGTAATAGAGGAACTATATTTTCTAAGGAAGAAATATATAAAGCTGTTTGGAAAACTGACTATGTAGTTGATGATAGTAATATAATGGCTCATATAAGAAGGCTTAGAAAGAAAATAGAAAAGGATCCTATGAACCCAGAATATATAATAACTATATGGGGTGTGGGATATAAATTTAATTAATTATTTCAAAAAAGCTACTAATAATATTTTATTAGTAGCTTTAAATATATATATGATATATTTAAAATAAAACAAAGGAGAAGGAGGTATAAGAATATGAATTGGTTCGTACTCTTGGTAACTTTATTTACCTTAGCAATTTTCTTAATATCATTTTATACGGATAAGAGAAGGATGATAAATGGATTTTTATTTAATATTTTTCTTTTAACAGCCTTTTTAGCGATTACTTATGCTGCATTTGCAACAGGAAATCCGATACTTATGATGTTTGTCGGAATTATTTTAATAATTTTAGTTATAACATTTATATTCGCTATCTATGTACTAATAATAGGATTACTTATAAACACAAAAACAGTAATAAAAAAAGAAGGTAAGAGTTTGCCTAATCTTTTAACATTATTTTTAGCGATAGCATTAATTGGAGTTGTGATATGGTCTTATATATCACCAGAAAGATTCCTTCCCCCTACTTGGGCGATGCTACTTAGAACAGTTAATCTAATATGGTTATATTACTGCATTGATGTATTTAACTTCTTGATGATATCATTTTTATATCAATTCAATAGACCTAAATTAAATCAAGACTTTGTTATTGTTTTAGGTTGTGGGTTAAATAAAGATAAAGTCACTCCGCTACTTGCAAGCCGTGTAGATAAAGGAATAGAGTTTTATAGAAAACAAGGCTCTTTAAATAACCCTCCAAAACTTATTTTTTCTGGAGGAAAAGGTACAGATGAGAGCATATCAGAAGCTCTAGGTATGTTTAACTACGCTATATCAAAGGGCGTTAAAGAAGAGGACTGTATTTTAGAAGATAAGTCTGTAAATACTCTTCAAAATATGAAGTTTTCAAAATCTATAATGGATAAAATTAAAGGTACAAATAATTATAATAGTATATTTGTAACTAGTAATTTTCATATTTTTAGAGCAGGTATATACGCTAGGTGGGCAGGGCTTAAATCTCAAGGGATAGGTTCTAAAACTGCAAGGTTCTATCTACCAAATGCAATGATAAGAGAATATATAGCAATAGTTGTTATGTATAAAAAGAGACATATAATAGTTGTTTCAGCTATAATTCTTTTTGGAGTATTATTAGCTTTGTTACAACATTTCATAGTATAAAAACTTAACCATTTTTGGTTAAGTTTTTTTCTTTTCTTACATAAATGAAAGGATATCGTAATGAAGATAAATATGAGAAACCTATATATCTAGATATAATCCTATTATAGTAAAAAACAAGCAAGTGGAGGAATAAATATGAAAAAGGTAATAAGTATAATAGCAATTGTACTAGTGGTTTTAATTGGGGTTGGGTTTGCAGTTAGAGAAACAGTTTTCCCAATAAAAGATAAAGAGATAATAGAAAAATATGCAAAAGAGTATAATGTTAAACCAGAACTAATCGCAGCGATAATAAACTTTGAAACTGGTTTTGATAAAGATAAGTATAAAGATAACCAGGCGAGAGGTTTAATGAGAATCACAGAGCAAACAGGTGAAAGATTAGCAAAAGAAATGGGAGATACTAGTTATCAAAAAGATAGCTTTGATCAAGATGATACAAACATTAAACTTGGAACATACTACTTATCAAAAAGTAACGGAAAAGATTTAAAAGAAACTGTAGGTAACTGGGCATTAGTAAATGGTAAAGATAAAGACCCTAAATTCGATGCAAAAAAATATGCTGAAGAAACTTATACAGATAAAATAAAGACTAGAGAAACTATATATAAAGTATTATATTTTATGATTTAATTAAATACCAAGGTTTAGTTTAATAAACTAAACCTTGGTATTTTTACTTTGAAAATAAGGAAAACTTATAAACTTTACATAAACAATTACAAATATTAATGAAAAAAATAAATAAACCCTCGATAATAGTAATGTTTTAAGAAACAAAAGATAACTGGAGGGATTTTTTTGACACACAGATTTTTATTAGATCTTACACTTATATTATTAAGTACTAAGATCTTTGGGATGGTAACTAAAAAGTTAAAGTTACCACAAGTTGTAGGTGCATTAATAGCAGGAGTTGTTTTAGGACCTACTTGTATTGGAATATTACATGAAACTGAATTTATAACTCAGCTATCATCAGTTGGAGTTATAGTCCTTATGTTTACAGCAGGACTTGAAACAGATATTTCAGAATTAAAGAAAACAGGAAAAGCATCTGCACTTGCAGCAGTTTTTGGAGTTATAATTCCTTTAATAGGAGGCTTACTTGTATCTATGGCTTTTGGAGTGGAAGCTGGAAGCAAAGATATATTAAAGAATGTATTTATAGGGATTATACTAACGGCAACATCTGTTAGCATAACTGTTGGAACTTTAAAAGAACTTGGAAAATTAAATACTAGAGCTGGTAACACTATACTAGGAGCAGCACTTATAGATGATATATTAGGTATAATCGGTCTTACTATAGTTATAAGCATGGCAGACTCTAGTGTAAATATAGGATTAGTATTATTAAAAATAGTAGCTTTCTTTATATTTGCAGGTATATTAGGATTTATATTAAGAAAACTATTTGTTATATGGATAGAACAAAAAGGTGGAGAAATAAGAAGAATTGTAATAATGGCATTTGTTCTTTGCTTAGGATTATCATATATAGCTGAAGCTGTATTTGGGGTAACTGATATAACAGGTGCTTTTATAGCAGGAATGATAATTTCAAACACAGATAGAACTCATATAATAACTAAGAAGTTTGAAATTTTATCTTATCTTTTATTATCACCTATATTTTTTGCAAGTATAGGAATAGGACTTGAAATAAATAGTTTAAGTAAGGGTGAAATTATATTTACTGTAGCTTTAACTATAGTTGCAATAATTACTAAAATAGTTGGCGGTGCTATAGGGGTTAAGATTTCAGGATATAAAAACAGAGAATCGCTTCAAGTTGGTATAGGAATGGTTTCAAGAGGAGAAGTTGCACTTATAGTTGCAAACAAAGGACTTAGTGTAGGGCTTATAAGTCAGCAAGGTCTAGTTCCTGTAGTTATAATGGTTATAGTTGCAGCTATTGTAACTCCTATATTACTTAAGATAATTTTTAGTAAAGATGATGAGGCTATAGTAGAAGAACCTAATCAATTAGTTAAAGATTATATAGATGTAACTAGCGAAAGAATAGAGTAGTCTAAAAGATAGTAGAGAAATCTACTATCTTTTTTTGTATTTAAGGAAAGTATGAATTTAAACTATCTTTGTTAGCTTATAATTTTAAAGTTCTAAACATAGATATCTTAAGATTGAATATTTTTAAGGAGTTTAAGTTAAAGATGGAATTTATGAGGTATAAACAAGTTGATAATCCAACTCATGAAGACAGGATGAATATGGTTAGACAAGCTTTAAAAGAGGATGGTAGAGAAGATGAGTTTTTAGATGTAACAAGACTTCTAAAGCCTAAAAAAGGTATAACAAAGATACTTAAAAAAAATGAAGGAATAGGAATTAAAGTTTGTATAATAGGCGGGGGACTAGCTGGACTTTCAGCAGCCTTTGAACTTAGAAAAGTAGGCGTAGATATAACTATATATGAAATGGAAAAAGAAAGAATCGGAGGGCGTGTTTATACTCATTATTTTGATAAAAAGAAAAAACTATACGGGGAACTTGGTGCTATGAGAATACCTGTAAGTCATGAAGCTGTATGGTATTATATAGATTTATTTAATTTAAACACAAAGCCTTTTATAGAAAAAAATAAAAATGGATATATTTATATAAGAGGTAAGAGGGTTAAAGATGATTCAGATGGTAAAAACGTTATGCAAAAAATATATAAGGAATTTGATTTACAAGAAGATGAAAAAAATATGCCATGGAAAGACTTAATGAAAAAAGGTATCTTAGATGAGTTTTATAATATAAAAAAGGAATTAAGAAAAGAAATTTTACAAATCAAAAAAGAATATTCTAAAGAAATAGAGGATTTAGATAAATTAAGTATTCGAAATGCTTTAAAAAGTAGTGGATTAAGTGAAGGTGCTATAGAACTTTTTTCTTGCCTTGACCCTTTACTTGGATCCTTTTATTATAATGGGTTTATTGAAAGTTTAATGGAACAATACACAGTAGATTCCGCTTATAGATACTTTATAGAAGGGGGTATGGTTAAACTTCCTTTAGCGTTTTATAACTCTCTTATGAATAAAAGTCCAAATGAATATAGAAACATCAAAGAAGAGAATATAAATAAAGTTAAATGGAGAAACGAGTGTTACGTTACTTCTATATTTAAAGAAAGGGATAAAAAAATCAAAATAGGATTTAAAACCTCGAAATCGTCTAAAATAAATACTGAAAACTTTGATTATGTTATCTGTACTATACCTTTTACGAGTTTAAGAACTTTAGAAATAAAGCCTATGTTTTCAAAGGAAAAGATGCAAGCTATAAAAGAAATTTCTTACGTTAAATCTCAAAAGGTTTTGTTTTTGTGTAAGGAACGATTTTGGAAAAATGAAGATGATATAAGTCTAGGTGGAAGTTCAATTACTGATTTAGTAAGTTCGACTATATGGTATCCAAATTCTAAGGAAAATGACGGGAAATCAAAAAGCGTATTATTAGCATCATATAATTTAAATAATGATTCAATAAGCCTTGGAGGGATAGATAACAAATTAAAAATAGAAAAGGTTAAAAATGAATTAGAAAGAGTTCATGGAATGAAAAACGGTGACTTAGATAAAATAGTAGAATCTTATAAAACTATTGAGTGGGTAAAAGAGCCTGGAATAAACGGAGCTTTTGCGCACTATATGCCAAACCAAAAAAGTTTGTTTTCGTATTATGCAAAAAGACCAGAGTACGAGCATCGCGTATTTTTTGCAGGGGAGCATATATCTCAAACTCACGGTTGGATGCAAGGAGCTTTAAGTACAGGCACTAGAGCTGCATATGATGTTGCACTAAGTATAAAGAAAAATAGGTAATATAAGTTACTTTAAATACCACTTAAGTTTAAAAATATACCACTTAGTCAAAGAGCATTTACTATAGCTAATTAAGTTTTATATAATTAGCTTGTGGAGAGTGAAGATATGAATATAAAGATTGAAGTTTTAGAAAAACTAAAAGATTATGAAATTATTATAAGATGCAATGAAATTAATGATGAAATAAGAGAGATAAATAACGCAATTATAAATTCAATTAGTAAATACCACAAGATAACATTCTTTAAAGAAAATACAGAGTACTATATTTCTTTAGAAAATATATTATTTTTTGAAACAGAAGAAAATTCAATTAATGCACATACCACAAAAGATATATACAAAGTAAAATATAAACTCTACGAACTAGAAGATTTACTTCCAGGAAATTTTATGAGAGTATCGAAATCCACAATACTAAATACAAATAAAATATATTCTATAACTAGAAGTTTATCATCTGCAAGTAAGGTTGAATTTTTAAATACGTATAAACAAGTATATGTATCTAGATTTTATTACAAACCATTAAAAATTAAATTACAAGAAAAGAGGGGATAATATTGAAAAAAGATAGAGTTTTGTTTGGGATAATACTTATACTTGGAAGTATATTTATGATTTTAAGTAAACTAGGATATTTTGAAGACTTTAATATATTTTATTTATTTCTTTCAGGAGTATTTTTATTTGTAAGTATAAGAAGCTTATTTAGAAAGAATTTTTATGGAGTATTCTTCCCATTAGCATTTATAGGAATAATCTATAGCAAGCAATTAGGAATAACAGATATAACTCCAGGACCTATTTTAATTGCAGCTGCCCTATTAAGCTTAGGGTTATCACTTATATTTAAAAAGCCTAAATATGTTATAAATAACGGTAGTTACGATAAAATATATGAAGATATTAGCTGTGAAGATAGTGAATATATAAACCTAAACACTTCTTTTGGAAGTAGTATAAAATATATAAATGCAGATAATTTTAAATGTGCTAATTTAAGCTGCTCTTTTGGAAGTATGAAGCTTTATTTTGATAATGCAAATATTTTAAACGATAGAGCTGTTTTAAAGTTAGATGTAAGCTTTGGAGGCGTTGAAATTTTTGTACCTAAAGATTGGTATATAGATGATAAAACTTGCGTTTCTTTTGGAGGATTAACAGAAAAAAATAAAGGCGATAGAAACACTAGTAAAACATTAGTTTTAACTGGGGACATAAGTTTCTCTGGCGTGGATATAATATATATATAAGCTTAAATAATAAGGTAGTAGGTAAATTTTTAATTACTTACTACCTTATATTCATTAATTACATAAAAGTTTTAAAATTTTTATGGGCACTTAAAAATTAAAAGGTCTATTATATAGTAAAGAAATATGTTATATAAGGAGAGATGTTTTATGAAGGGAATTAAAAACAAAGTAGTAGTTATAACTGGAGGAACTAGAGGTATAGGTTTTGAGACAGTTAAAAAGTTTTTAAGTAATGGCGCAAAGGTTGCCTTATGCGGGTCAAAAAAAGAAACTGTAGATAAAGCCTTAGAAGAATTAAAAGGCATAAGTGAAAAATACGAAGTTATAGGATGTTATCCAAACCTTTTAAATCCAAAAGAGATAGATGAAATGGTAGATACTATTTTAGAAAAATGGGGCAAAATTGATGTACTTATAAATAACGCTGGTGTTAGCGATAATAAAAGTATATACGATCAAGCGCCGGAGCATTTTGAAAAAATATTAGATATAAATATACAAGCTATTTTTAATTGCACAAAAATAATTGCAGAAGTTATGAAAGAGGAAAAGAAAGGTGTAATTTTAAATACTAGTTCTGTAGTAAGTTTATATGGTCAAAAAACAGGAGTAGGGTACCCTACATCTAAATTTGCAGTTAATGGACTAACTAAATCTTTAGCAAGGGAACTTGGAAAAGACGGAATAAGAGTAAATGCGGTAGCACCTGGAGTAATAGAAACAGATATGGTGAAAGCTTTAGATAAAAATATAATAGATGCTATTTCTAAAACAATTCCTTTAGATAGACTTGGAACTTCAGAAGACGTCGCTAACGCATTTTTATTTTTAGCTTCAGATATGGCAAGTTATATAAGTGGTGAAATCTTATCTGTTGATGGTGCAGTTGTAATATAATCTATTTATATGATTAAGTTAGAAGGGAGATTTAGACTTATGAAAAAAGTTAAAAGTACAGAAGAAATAAATGACTTTATAAATTCAGATATGGCTATAGTATATTTTACAGGGCTAGACTGCGGGGCTTGTGAAGCTATTAAATTTAAAGTAGAAGACATGATAAAAAAATATCCTAAAATAAAAGCTTGTGAGATAAGTGGAGAAAAATATCCAAACATCGCAGCAGAGTTTGGTATATTTTCTCTTCCAATCTTAATTTTATACGTAGATAAAAAAGAAACTATAAGAACTGGAAGAAACGTAAGTATGCTTGATTTAGAAAAAGATATAGATAGATACTATAATATGATTTTCAATTAATTAAATATAAAAACATTAGAAAAACGGAGAAAAAAAGAGTAATGAAGAGTAATACTAATTAATTTGCCTTATTTCAAATATTATGTTAGTATATAGGCAGATAAGGAAGTCCTTATTATTTTTTTGCAAAAAATCAATAGAGAAATCTATTTGAGAAAAAATGAACGGAGGAAACTTAAATGAACACATTACCAAATTGCCCAAAATGCAATTCAGAATATACTTATGAAGATGGAGCTCTTTTCGTATGCCCAGAGTGTGCTTACGAGTGGAATGCAGCTTCACAAGAACAAAATGATGATACTTTAGTTGTTAAAGATTCAAACGGAAACATCCTACAAGATGGAGATTCAGTATCAATAATTAAAGACCTTAAAGTTAAAGGTGCTTCATCTGCATTAAAAAAAGGAACTAAAGTTAAAAACATACGTTTAGTTGAGGGAGACCACAACATAGATTGTAAAATAGATGGTTTCGGAGCTATGCAATTAAAATCAGAATTTGTTAAAAAGTTATAATATAAATTAAATCTGCCATATTAAAAATAAGGCAGATTTTTTTGTTTTTAGCATTTTATTATATATATATTTAGTGTAGAATTGTAAAGAAAGTTTTTATTAGAAGGGATGATATGAATGTATCAATACGCAATTTTAGCGAATCCAAGTCATACTCGTATTTATTTTGATGAGGCAATTAAAATAGCTTGTTTAGAACTTGAAGCTATAGTTTCAGCACATGACATTAAAATAGAAAATATAGGGGAAGGAAATATAGGCCTTCCAAACTGCATTACATTTGAGACAGATAAAAGATTAGACGATATAGATTTTAAAGCAATAAGTACATCTTCAGTTTATTATGCTATGTTTGAAATAGTAGAAGATGGATTATTGAAACCAGTAAAAATAGACGATTTTAGAAGTTTCCCTGAAAGCTTAGTTCAAATACTTAAGTATACTGGGAAAACAAATGAGTTATTTACTAGAATGATGGTAACTTTAGCAGAAGCTGCATGTAAGACTGGAAGCAAAAAACTAAGATTATTTGATCCTATGTGTGGTAAAGGAACTACTCTTTTTGAAGGATTAATAAGAGGTTATGATGTAACTGGAATAGATATAAATGAAAAGTGGTCAAACGAAATCCAAACATTTATAGTAAGATACTTAAAAATGGGTAAATACAAGCACAAAACATCTAAAGAAAAAAGAACAGGTAACAACGGCAAAAAGATTGCAAATTATTTTAATTTAACAACAGCAAAGACTAAAGAAGAATTTGTAAAAGGTGAAGTTCAAAGCCTTGATTTATTTACAACAGATACTAGAAATGCATATCTTCTTATAAAAAAGAATACTTGTGATATGTTAGTATCAGACCTACCTTACGGAGTTCAACACGGTAGTAAGGTTGCAAACGAAATAGCTATGGATAGAAGCCCTTTAGATCTTTTAAAAGAGGCAATTCCTTCATGGAAAAATGCTTTAAAAGTAAAAGGATCACTTGTTCTTTCGTATAATGAATTTACTTTAAAGTATGATGAGGTTAAAGAAGTATTAGAGCTAAGAGGTTTTGAAGTTTTAGATAGAAAGCCTTATTTTGGATATATACATAGAGTAGACCAATCAATAAACCGTAATTTAATAGTAGCAGTTAAAAAATAAAAAGAGCACAAATTTTGTGCTTTTTTATTTTTAAAAAATTTTTTAAAAAATAGCGTTATTGAAAAATCTTTTTCTCTGTGATAATATTGTTCACTACAGAGAAGGGATATGAAAAAATGAAACAAAAAATTATACCAAATACTTTACTATTTATATTTATAATTTTCTTCGTAAATATATTTAATACTCTCTTTGGAAAAGAAAATGCATTAGTTGGTGTATCTACAATAGTTGCGGCTTTAGTATTATTATCTAAAGACCTTACAAAGAATTCCTTTAACAATTTTTCTAAGTTACTTTTAGTAAATATAGGACTTGGAGTATCATCATATATAGCAGCTCATAATGTATGGGTAGGGTTATTTATAAATTTCATGGTGCTTGCATCCATAGGGTATTTTTTAAGTTATAACTTTACAAAGGAACTTGTAGTCGCATTTGGACTTCAATATAACTTTATGTTATATACTCCAGTAAATGGAGTTATGTTTGGGAAAAGATTACTTGGGCTTATGTTTGCAGCAGTATTTATTATGGTGCTTCAGCTCATAGTTAATAGTAAAAAGAAAAAAATAGAAGTAGAAAAATCAGATATATTAGAGTTTGAAGAAGAAGGTAATGATAGTAAGACAATAACTATACTAGGCAAAAGTGTACAAGTTCATCCAGTTAGAGCAGGATATGCAATAAGAGTTGGACTACTTACATCTTTAACTGCATTTATAGCAGGGTATTTTGAACTAGCGCAAGGTAGATGGATGACTTATACAATATTTTCATTAACTGAATTATATTCAGAGCACTGCAAAGTTAGATCAAAACAAAGACTAGAAGGAACTATTATAGGTGCAATTATAGTAATATTACTATTTATGATAATTAAAAATAACACTATAAGGCTTGCAATGATATTTGTAGGAGGATATTTAGATACTTACACTACAAATTATAGAGATAAGATAATTTGCGTAACTATATCAGTAGTTGCGGCTATGTCTATAAGTGATGGTTCTATTTATTCATCTATGCAAAGAATAATGTACGTTTTTATAGGTGCAGTAATAGCACTTATTGCAAATAAATATATTTTTAGCTTTTCAAAAGAAGAGGATAATAAAAATATGACCCTAGGATTTAAATAAGATGTTAAAATGAAAGTGTAGTAAAATTTTTTTACTACACTTTCATTGCATTTTAGACGTATAAATTAGAGTTAGTATAAAAATATAAATTAAATCGGGAGAAAGTTTATGAAAATTAATTTTAAAAAAGAGATAAAAAAAGTAATTAATTTTATTTTAATGCTCTTAGTAGTTTCTATTTTCTTTGTATTTGGGAAAGATAATGTTTTGATAGGGTTTGGGACGCTTTTAATTACATCAAGTTTTCTTATAGATGACTATTCTGTAAGACCTAAAAAAATGATAAAACTTATGGTATTTATACAAGTAGCTATAGGTATATTTTCATATTTAGCTAGTTTAAATTATTTAATAGGGTTAGCTATTACAATAGTAGTAGTTTTTTCTTTGTATTATATTTTTAGTTATGATGTTAAACCTTCTAAGAGTTCTGGGTTTGTAATGACATATTTATTTTTATTATATTCTCCAATTACTTTAAATCAGTTACCTAAAAGACTTTTAGCATTAGCTTTTTCAGGACTAGTTATAATGGGACTTTATTATTACTTAAATAAAGCTAAGAATAAAAAAGTTATAAGTAATGAATTAAATACAATTTTAAAAAATATAACTTTAGAAGTGGAGCTTGTGTTACAAGGAAAAGAGATATCAAGTATTAATGAAAAAACAAATCTCCTTATAAAAAACACTGAGATAAAAATATATGAAAAAAGAGAGAGTTTTAAAAAAGATGTAGAGGAGATTTACTATAAATCTATTATTCTAACTGTGCTTAAAAACATAAACAAAAGTATTAGTTTAGTAAATAAAAATATAGAAAATGAGAAAATTTTAATAAGGGTTAAAAACTTTTTAGATAATATAGGTCTTTATATAAATAGAGAAATTAATATAGAAGAATTAAAAGAGATTGCAAATAGAGATTACAAAGAATTAAAAGAAGTTAGAGTCACAAATGGAGTAGATAAGTTCAGATTTTATTATTTTAAATATATTCTAAAAGAAATGATAAATCTTATAGATAATAAAGAAAAAATACTAAAATTATTTAAAAATAAAAGAATAGAAGAGTTTAAATTAAATGAAAAGAAGGTAACAAATCTATCTATAAGATGGAATATAGCAATAAAAGCAGCTATAGTTATTTCACTATCTGTTTTTGTGGTTAATTATTTCAATATATATTTTGGTAAGTGGATACCTTTTACTATGACTGTTTTGATATTACCTTATGCGGAACAAAGCAATGAAAAAATTATAGAAAGGATGTCTGGTACTTTTTTAGGAGTAGTTTTATTTGAAATTTTAAATACTTTTGTTGGAACTAATAAGATATTAATTATAATAGCTTTAGTTGTATCTATATTCTTATCAATAAATATAAACTCTTATAGTAGGAGATCTATATTTATTACAACAGGTGCGCTTCTTTCTATGATGGTTATCTATCCTAAGGATTCTATGGGCGAACTTGCTCTTTATAGAATACTATTTAATATAATTGCTGCAATAGTAGTAGCATTAGTATTAAATTTTATTTTCCCATATAAAATAAATAAAGATACTAAAGAATGTATTGAAGAATCAATAAGACTTAATAACAAAATGATAGAATCGCTTATAAGTAATGAATTAAATATAGAAGATTTAGATAAAAAGCTTATAATGAGTAATCATTATTTTAGAAGACTTAACTATAACAACATAATAATTAAAAGTGATAATATAAGTAAATTTTTAAGTAAGCAAGTTGAGTATATAGGAGATATATGTTTTTTATTTAAAAGCGGTGTTTATCTAAAGGATAAAGAGCTTTATAAAAACTTTGCTTTAAAGATAATAGAAAAGTATAAAGAAGAAAATTCAATAGAAGAGATAAAAGATATATTTAATAATTCAAAGAGCGATATAGAAAAAAATATAATATTAAGCTTATACGTTATATATACTGATATGAATCTATTAAATGATTTAGGAAGTAAATGCAAAAAAGAATTAATATAAACTTTTACTATAATAGAATAAGTTACAAAATAAAAAAATAAATATGATAGATTAAATAAACAAATACTATATTTAAAATAAGAAAAAGCGAGGTATTAATATGAGCAGAAAACCACGCTATTTTGCAATAGTAGCACATTGTTTATTAAATCCATCAACTAGAGTTCACTTACTAGGGAAGCGATTTGAAATCGCAAAGATGGTAAGTGAATTTTTTTTGAGTAAGCATGTAAGTATTATACAGCTTCCTTGTCCAGAGTTTACGG
The DNA here is from genome assembly GCF_024705715.1 of Clostridium sp. LY3-2. Taxonomy (NCBI): domain Bacteria; kingdom Bacillati; phylum Bacillota; class Clostridia; order Eubacteriales; family Clostridiaceae; genus Clostridium; species Clostridium sp. LY3-2. Next base: position 6,760 of record NZ_JAMDLQ010000052.1, on the reverse strand, counting down.
CTATGGGTTATATGAGAAACCCTCAAGGAAGACAGCAATACAACAACATATTTTTTAAAAAGCACTGCAAAAAAGAATTAGAGTCCTTTGTAGATATGATATCAGAACTTACAAATAACAATAATACCCCTCTTTGTTTTGTAGGAATCCAAGGTAGTCCAACATGTAGTATATACTGGGGAAAACATAAACTAAACAAATACAAAACAGAATCTATGAATGAAGATGATAATTTGAATTCTGAAGATACAATTTATGGAGTTATGACAGAAGTTTTAGATGAAATGTTAAAAGAAAAAGGAATATGTATCCCATATTTAGAGGCACCAGTAAAAGAAAATATAGAATCAGATAAGTCTAAGAAGTTTTTCTTAGATTTATATAATACTATTAAACGATAACATGAAAAAATCTATGTCAAAAATTACATTAAAACGTTCAAAACTATCGAATACATTCAGTTAAAATTATAAACAGATAAAATCTATTACTTAATAATAATTTTGAAAGGGGATATATTATGACTAAAAAATTTATAAGTGAAATTATTGGTACTTTTGTTCTAGTATTACTTGGAACTGGAGCTGCAGTTTTAGGAGGAGGTATCGATGGAATTGGAATATTAGGAATAGCTATGGCATTCGGACTGTCAATAGTAGCTATGGCATATAGCATCGGTACTATTTCAGGCTGTCACATAAACCCAGCTGTAAGTATAGCAATGTTTGTAAATAAAAGAATAAGTTTAAAAGAACTTATAGGATATATAATAGCTCAAATAATAGGAGCTCTTTTAGGAACATTGACACTTGTAACAGTTTTAAAATCAGCAGGATTATCTTTAGATAATTTAGGGCAAAATGCATTTGGAGATTTAACAGCTGGAGGAGCATTTTTAGTAGAAGCAATTTTAACATTCATATTTGTATTAACTATAATTGCAGTAACAGGTAAGAAAGGAAATCCAAACTTAGCTGGACTTGTAATAGGATTCTCATTAGTTCTTGTACATATAGTTGGAATTCCACTTACAGGAACATCAGTTAACCCAGCTCGTAGTTTAGCACCAGCATTATTTGTTGGAGGAACTGCACTTTCAGAAGTTTGGTTATTTATATTAGCACCTATAGTTGGTGGAATAATCGCAGCTTTAGTTGGAAGATTTGTTTTAGATACTGAAGAAGAATAATAATTATAATAAAAAGGTTGTATCAATTAATTTGATGCAACCTTTTTTTATACAAGTGCTTCTTCATTTGGATCTAGTAATGCAATCTCAGTTAGGGCATCAACTCTAGCTATATTTGCAAGAACGCTTAAAAAATAAGCATTTGATAATTTCTCGTAAGGAACTAGAGAAATGTTTAAACCTAAAAGTTCGTTTTTAGAATTAATTTGATAAATTCTAGTATAAGCTACGTAAAAAAGTACTATAAGACCGCAAAGCACTAATTTCTCACCTATAACTAAAAGAGCAGCTGCATCTTCTGTTATAGGTATTTCTGGTTCATTTTCTTCTCTTATGTCTAAATCAGCTACGTGAACAAATATTGAGTATCCTATTATAAGTAGATAAGAACCATATTTCTCCATAACAGCTAAGTATATAGCTAAGTTTTTAAAAAACTCTTCTAATTTAGGATCTCCTTTTTCCAAATGTTTTCCCTCCTAAAATATAAAGATATTTTATTATATGGATAAAATACCTTTTAGTTCTTTTAAGAGAAGATTAAAAAATAATAAAAGTGTACATAATTAATATAAATCTTAAAAAAGGAGTTTATAATTTTGCTTAAATTAAAAAGAAGAGAAGACCTTTTAAAATACACTAATATGTTTATAGTTTTAATAGTGATATTTATAGGTTTATTTATTTTTTATGATAAGAGCCTTATTTGGAAATCAGATGGAATAAATCAACATTTTCCTATCTTGTATGATTTTAATGAAAACATAAGGAAATTTTTTAGTGATATATCATTAGGATTTAAAGAATGGTCATTTGAAATAGGTTACGGAAGTGACATCATAGGAGCATATTCTTATTATATTTTAGGGGATCCTATATCGTATTTATCACTATTATTTCCTTTAGAAAAAATGGAATTAGCATATAATATTTTAATTATAATAAGATTATATTTATCTGGGATTTCTTTTATAATTTATGCTAGATATATGGGGTATTCTGATGATTCTGTAAGTTTAGGTGCTATTTCATATGCTTTTTCAGGTTTTGTGATGATGGGAGGGATAAAGCATCCTTACTTTATAAATCCACTTATAATATTACCAATAGCATTTTTAAGTATAGAGTTTTTTATAAAAAATAAGAGTAAATGCTTTTTTGCAGTTGTAGTTGCGATAAGCATGATTATAAATTTCTATTTTTTTTATATGATTGCAATAATAAGTTTTTTGTATTTGATTTTAAGACTCCTTCAAATCAAAAAAAGTAAAAAAATTTTTTTGAAAGTTTTAAGGTCTACAACCTTTTATGGAATTATTGGGATTATGATATCAAGTGTTATTTTATTGCCATCAATATATAGTTTTTTAACATCATCAAGGGTTATTGTAAAAGAAGCGAATACTTTATTAGCACTATATCCTATTTCTTATTATATAAATTTATTTTTTAATGTTATTTCAAGTGGAAGCTATCCTTTTTGGACAATATTAACCTTTCCTATACTTACAGTATTATTTTTACCAGTTTTCTTTAGGGTTAGAAATGAAAACAAAACATATTTTTATATGTTGATGATTTTTACAGTTATGATATTTATACCTTCTGCAGGTTCATTTATGAATGGTATGTCTGGAATATCCAATAGGTGGACATTTGCATTTGTATTTATATCTAGCATTGTTATAACAGTAGGTTTTGAAAACATATCTAAAATAACAAAGAAAGATAAAATTTATATGATTAGTATATTGATTTTTTTTAGTATCCTAGCTTTTATAAAATACTTTTTCCCAGAAATCAAAAATGAAATAAAACCACAAATAATCATAGGTTTTATATTTTTGTATATAATAAATTATTTTAAATATAGTAAAGAGAAGCTACATACTACAGTAGCGTTATTACTACTTTTGAATATAGGAGTGATAATAGTTTATAAATACAGTAGTTATGGAAATAATTTTATAAAATCATTTATGAATTCTAAGAAAGCTGATGATTATTATTTAAATGGATTAAACGGTGCTGATGATTTTATAAAGAATTTTGATAAAGGATTTTATAGAATAAGTAAAACAGATGATGTTTCAAGAGATAAAACAAGAAACAATTCAATATACAGCAATTTTTATGGTATAGATTCATTCCTATCAATAAACAATGGATATTTAGCTGAATTCTCAAAGGATTTAAATAATAGAGCATATACACCTAATAGTCCTATAATAAACTTTGATAATAGACATATAATAAATAGCATTATGGGTGTAAAGTATTTTATAAGTAAAAATAATAATTTAGATATAGATAACAGATTGACTAAATTAAAGACTATAGGCAAATCTACTATTTATGAAAATAATGATGTTATGCCATTTGGGTTTGTATATAATAAAGTAATTTCTAAAGAAGAATTTAAGTCACTAAATGGAATAGAGAAAGAAGAATCTTTAATTTATAGTGCAGCTATAGACAAAAGCAACAGTTATCAATTTTCAAAACACAATAGTAATATAGAAAACATTAAATATACCATAGAAAAAGGGTCTGAAAAAATAAAAGGTAATACTATTGAAATAAAAGAGGAAAATGAGGAGATTGTATTAAAAATAGAAGAGGAATTTAAAGGGAATATTTATTTAGAGATTGACGGAGTGGAATATACTTCAGATTTAAATAATAAAAGCCTATTTGAACAATACCTTCTTAGCATAAGGAGATTTAATAAAGGCGATGGATTTTCAATAAACAGTAGATTTAGAGAAGTGAGTAAGAATTTTAATATCCCAGATTCACTGGATATATCTAATAATTATAGGACAAAGATAATGCTAACTAATTTAGGGATTTATAATGATATTAACAAAGATGATAGAGTAATAATTAAATTTAATAAAAAAGGAATATATAAATTTGATTCTATAAAAATTAAGAATTTTAATTATTATAAATATATTAATGATTTAAATAATTTAAAAGCTAACAGTTTAGACATAAAAACTATGAGCAATGATAAAATAATAGGGAATCTATATTCTAATAGTTCAGGTGTTTTGATGATTCAAATACCATATTCTCACGGATGGAAAATAAAAATAGATAATAAATATGTAGATACAGTTAAAGTAAATGGGGCCTTTTTAGGTTGTGAAGTTAAAGAAGGTAATAGTGAAATTTTATTAGAGTATAAGACACCGTTTTTAAGAGTAGGGTTATTTATTAGCGTATTAGGAGTAACTATTCTCATCTATTTATATAAATACAGTAAAAAAGATAACTAAATATTTAGTTATCTTTTTTTACGTACTGAAAAGCATAAAATTAGATAATATGGCAAAGTTATTTTTAAAATTATAGGGGAAATAAATTAAAATATTATTATTAGTTTAAACAAAAAAGGGTTTAGAGTCGTTTATAGAGTATAAAGCTTTTAAGGGGGATAATATGAGGGGTATATTTAAAAAAGAAAGGGAAGTAGAGGAGTTTATAATTAAAAATCAAAATAGACTTTATAAAATAGCTTATATATATGCAAAAAATAAAGATGATGCTTTAGATATAGTTAGTGAGAGTATTGTAAAGACATATAAAAATATGGATAGAGTTATTAAAGTAGATAATATTGAAAAGTATATTGTTAGGATTGTTATAAATACAGCAGTAGATTTTATTCGTAAGAATTCAAAGATAAAACTAGAAGAGGTAGTAGATATATCAAGTTCTTTTAATATAACTGATATAAATTATTTAGTAGACTCTTTAAGTGATGATTTAAAAACTGTAATAATACTAAAATATTTCGAAAAATATAAAATAAGAGAAATAGCAGAGATACTAAATATCCCAGAATCAAAAGTAAAGAATAGATTGCATAAAGCTTTAAAGGTTTTAAGAATTGAAATTGAGGAGGGAGAATAGATGAGTAAAAATACTTTAATAAATATATACGAAGATATAGAAATACCAGAAGAATTAAGTTTAAAAGTTAGAGGTGCTATAAAGTCAGGAAAGAAAGCAAGGCGAAATAAAAATATAAAAAGTATAGGAATAAGTGCAGCGGTTATTTCAATATGTTTTGTTGGAGCCGTAAATGCATCAGTAGAAGTAGCAGAAGCATTAAGCAAAATACCAGGGATTAAAGAATTAGTAGAATTAGTTAAACTTGATAAAGATAGTGGTTTTGATAATGCTATTAATGAAGGTTTAGTTCAAGATATAAATTATAGAAAAGAAAAAGATGGAGTAGCAGTAAATATAAATACTATAGTAGGGGATTATAAAAGGCTTTGGTTAGATTTAAAAATAACTGTAGAAGAGGAAGTAAGAGATATATCTATAACTAATGATAAAGGTGAGTTTGTAGATGTTAGAATTATGATAACAAAAGAACCAAATACAAAGAAGGAATACTTAGTTGTAGGCTTTAATGAAAGAATAGATAAATTTAATTTAAATATAAAAGTTATAAATAAAGAAAAAAAAGAAATAGATTTTAATATTCCTATAGAGTTAGATGAAAAGATTAAAAACAGTAAAGGAATAAAAACTTCTTTAAATAGCAGTGTAGAGACAGAACTAGGAAATCTGAAAGTTATATCTATGGAAAAAACTAATTCAAGATTGAAAATTAATTTTAAGTTAGATAATGATATCTATAAGATATATAGTTTTAAAAACCCAAGATTAATAGATGGTTATGGCAAGGAATATAAACAATCTGATATTTATACTTCTTATAAAAACGGAGAAAGTATGGTTGAATTTAGAGCTGGTTTAAATTTAGGTGAAGATATCAGATTTGTATGTGATGGTATTTATATTTCTAAAAAGGAACCTCAAAATATAAAGATAGATTTAAATAAAAGAAAAGTAATAGATAATAAGTATGGGTTTAAAATTAAGTCATTAAATAAATCAGTGCTTACTTTAAGTAGTAATGATATATATGATATAGGAAGTTTAGATGTAATAAATAAAAATGATGGAGACTTTAAAGGCTTAAGTTGTAGTTATAATGAAAACAACGATGTAGTAGAAGTAGAGTGCGATTTTAAATTAAATAAAAATAACTCAGATGTTTTAGAGATAAAAGCAAAAGATATAAGTGAAAAGTTAATTAAAGGAGTAAATATTCCTATTAAATAAGTTAAAATGCATAGAAATATATTATTTCTATGCATTTTCTAATATATCTAATAAAAACTTAGACTTATTTTAAGGGTAAAAGCTTTAAATATTGATTTAAAAATGAGTGTTTTGCGTATTTATAAGGGGAAACAAAGGAAAACTATACCACGCGTATCAGTATATGATATGTTGTCGAAAAGAAGAGCAAATGGAAGGAGGGGAAGGGAGAGTTACTTAAACAAATTAAAATACAATTAAAAAATATAAAGATAAGTCTATAATAAGATACATCAGCTACGGCAAACAACTTAAATTTCCAAGAGAAATTTGTTGACAATGTCGAAAGATGATGATATACTAAACTAGTCGCTTGAGTGCGACAGAGATTAAATGGTCTTTGAAAATTGAACAGATTTATATAATACAAAACCAGCAATTCTT
>NZ_JAMDLQ010000051.1:0-26344 GCF_024705715.1 Clostridium sp. LY3-2 | reverse complement strand
TTTACGGCTCATCTGAAACACTTAATACTTTAACTTCTGAAATGAAAGATAACTTAGATAAGTTTGAAATATAAAAAAACATCCGCAAAAATTTTGCGGATGTTTTTTTATATTAATTTATTATTTTGTTCCAAATAGTCTATCTCCAGCATCTCCAAGACCTGGTACTATATATCCTTGCTCATTTAATTTTTCATCAATTTGAGCTACGAATATATCTACGTCTGGGTGAGCTTCTTTAACTGCTTTAATTCCTTCTGGTGAAGATATTAAAACCATAAGTTTAAGTTGTTTTGCTCCTCTTGCTTTAAGCATAGTAAGAGCATCTGCAGCTGATCCTCCTGTTGCAAGCATTGGATCTACAACTATGATATCTCTTTCGTGAATATCTTGTGGCATCTTACAGAAATATTCTACTGGTTGTAATGTTTCTTCATCTCTATAAAGACCTATATGACCTACTTTAGCAGCTGGGATAAGTTTTAATACACCATCTACCATTCCAAGTCCCGCTCTTAATATAGGAACTATTGCAAGCTTTTTACCAGCTAACATTTTGCATTTAGTTTTGCATATTGGTGTTTCTATTTCAACATTTTCAGTTGGTAATGTTCTAGTTACCTCATATGCCATAAGCATTGAAACTTCTGAAACTAATTCTCTAAAATCTTTTGAACCTGTTTCTTTACTTCTTATAAATGCTAATTTATGTAATATTAGCGGGTGATTTATTTCTGTTACTTTACTCATTGTTATACCTCCAAAATATCTTATATATTAATATTAAATAATAATATTATTTGCTGTATTTCTCTTCTATAGCAGTTAATTTATCTATTCTAGTTTGGTGTCTTCCACCTTCAAATTCTGCTTCTAAGAAAGTCTTAACTATATCAAGTGCAAGTCCTGTCCCTACAACTCTTTGACCCATAGCTAATATATTTGCATTGTTATGTTGTCTAGTTGCGTGTGCACTAAATGTATCAGAACAAAGTGCTGCTCTAATTCCTGGTACTTTATTTGCAGCTAAGCTTATTCCTATACCAGTACCACATACAAGTATACCAAAGTCATATTCTTTGTCTTTAACGCTTTCTGCAACCTTTAATGCATAGTCAGGATAATCACAAGACTCTAAAGAGAAAGGTCCAAAGTCTTTTATCTCATACCCATTTTCTTTTAAATATTTAATTATTTCGTTTTTTAACTCAAATCCACCATGATCTGAACCTAATGCTATTTTCATCTTTATAACCTCCATGTCTTTTATCTTGAATGTAATTTATATCATAAAAAAAGAAAGTAGTAGTATGTAATAAAAATTACATAATTCCTTCTTTCTTTATTCTATCTAAAACACGAGAAACTAATTCCTCTAATTCTTCATAAGTTTTTTGGTAAACAACTACTGAGCTACCGTATGGGTCTGTTACTCCACCCTTTACGCCAGCATACTCAGTAATAGTATAAACCTTGTTTTTAAATTTTGGAAATTTTTCTTTTATAAAATCTCTTGAATAAGAAGACATTGTAAGCACTATATCAGCTTTTTCAAGCTTTTTAATACTAACTTGTTTTGCTTCCCTATCATTTATATCGATATTTAATTTATCTTTTACTAAATTAATAGATTTTTCTGTTGGTAAACTACCAGGTATAATTGTGATTCCTGCCGAATCAGCTATTATATCTATCTTTTTACTTAACTTATTTAAAATTTCTGCCGCTATTGGACTTCTACATACGTTTGCTGTACATACGAAGAGAACATTCATACTAAAAAAACCTCCAAATTTTATGCCTCTATTATATCATAACCTGCTGCTTTATTTAATCTGTTCATTATTGCTATACCTAAACCTTCTTCAGTAAAGGCTTCTGCTAGAATGATATCAACATTTAAGTCGTTGCATTTTCTAAGTGCTTCAAAAAGATTACTAGCTACTTTACTTAAATCGTTATAGCTACCTAAAACAATCTTTTCTCCTTCAGAATACATATCTATATTTTCTTCTGATATAAGTATTCCAACCTTCATTCCTGCTTTTATATAATTGTGTACCATTTCTCTGATTTTTTCAATAGTTTTTTTTCTATTTCCTTTAATTATTTTAAGCTTTGCGTTTGGCGCGTAGTGTCTATACTTCATTCCAGGCGCTTTTGGCTTAAAATCATCTGAATTATTTAATAATCCTTTATCTATTTCTATAGAGCTATCAACTTCTCTTAAACTCTCTAAAGTTACTCCACCTGGTCTAAGAACTATAGGAGGTGTTACAGTACAATCTACTATTGTAGATTCAACTCCTACATTGCTTTTATCTCCACCTATAATATAGTTAACTCTGCCTTTTAAATCTTCTATGCACCTTTCTATATCAGTAGGGCTTGGTCTCCCACTAATATTTGCAGACGGTGCAGCTATTGGCACCCCTGATTCTTTTATTAACTTAAGTGCTATATCACTTTTAGGCATTCTAACCCCTATAGTGTTTAATTTTGCACTAGTTTCATTTGGTACTATATCTTTTTTTTCTAATATTAGAGTCAGTGGTCCTGGCCAAAATTTATCCATTAGTTTTTTTGCAACTTCTGGAACATTTTTTACATATTCATCAATATCTTTAGATGCAACATGAATTATTAAAGGATTATCTTGAGGTCTACCTTTAGCTTCAAATATCTTCTTTACAGAATCACTTTTTAAAGCGTTAGCCCCGAGTCCATATACTGTTTCTGTAGGGAAGGCTACTGTTCCGCCATTTCTTATAACTTTAGAAGCTTCTTTTATAAATTGCTCTTCTCCAATTTCGCCTTTTAAAACAGCTATCTTTGTTTCCAAAATTTTTTCCTTCTTTCTTTAAGCTAAAGGATATCTCCTCTTGCTATTTTTATGTTTTGAATGCAGCTTTCTGTGTAGACTGCTTTAACGCAAGCACTATACATTTCCCTTAAAAATAGGTATTTTTTTAAGCCGCCTTTTTTAATTATCTGATAAAAATATTCTTCTTCTGGATTCATTCTTTTTAATTTTAAATATTCTTCTGAAACTTCAGGATATTTAAGTAAAAAGCCTTTAACTATAGGCTTTACCTTGCTTTTACGGATATTACTTCTGCTTAAAATAACTATTTCCATATCTTCTTCCATTTTACTTGTATGTACTACTGCCACCTTGTCGCATATAATAAGCTTTTCCTTTGTAAACATTCCTGATACAAACCTTATTTTATTATTTTTATATGAATATTTTAGCTTCATGAAATCAATTCTTTTTAGAATTGAAAGGATTATAAGTAATTCAATAAAAATTAGAAGTACATCTAAAAATATCGTGTTTATACCTGTAAACCACAAAGAAAATGGAAGAACTATCCCTATTAGCCCCATAAGAATATAAAATCTTTTGTTTGATTTTTCTTCTAACTTCAAAGCTTTATATATATCCATATTCTAACCTCATTATATTTTAAAAGCCTTACAAATTAATGCAAGGCTTTTTCTATTTTTAGTTTTCAGTGTTTCCCATAGCTTTCATTTTTTCAGCTTGGTCTGCTGCAATTAATGCATTTATAACTTCGTCAATATCACCGTTTAAGAATTGCTCTAATTTGTAAAGAGTTAACCCTATTCTGTGGTCTGTTATTCTTCCTTGAGGATAGTTGTAAGTTCTGATTCTCTCACTTCTATCTCCAGTACCAACTTGTGATTTTCTATCTTCTGCTATTCCTGCATTTCTTTCTGCTTCAGCTTGCTCGAATAATCTAGCTCTTAAAACTTTCATAGCTTTTTCTTTGTTTTTAAGCTGTGATTTCTCATCTTGACAAGAAATTACTATTCCTGTAGGCATGTGAGTAAGTCTAACTGCTGAGTCTGTAGTATTAACGCATTGTCCACCGTTACCTGATGCTCTAAATACATCAAATTTAATATCTTTTTCGTTTATTTCTATTTCAACATCATCTACTTCTGGTAAAACTGCAACTGTAGTAGTTGAAGTGTGGATTCTACCGCTTGATTCTGTATCTGGAACCCTTTGAACTCTGTGAACTCCACTCTCGTATTTAAGTTTAGAGTAAGCACCTTGACCTTTTATCATAAATACAACTTCTTTGAATCCACCGATTCCAGTTTCGTTTGCACTCATAAGCTCAACTGTCCATCTGTTGTTTTCTGCATATCTTGTATACATTCTGAAAAGATTTGCTGCAAATAATGCTGCTTCATCTCCTCCAGCCCCTCCTCTGATTTCAACGAATACGTTCTTGTCGTCGTTAGGGTCTTTAGGTAATAGAAGAATTTGGATTTCTTTTTCTAATTCTTCTTCTCTTGCTTTAAGTTCATTAATTTCTTCGTGAAGCATTTCTTTCATTTCTGGATCTGATTCTTCTGAAAGCATTTCTTTGTTTGCTTCTAAATCCTCTATTGTTTGTTTGTAGTTTCTATACGCTGTTACTATTATTTCAAGTTCTGCGTGCTCTTTACAAAGTTTTCTCCATTCAGCTTGGTTTGCCATAATTGACGGGTCGCTGATTTTTACTGAAAGTTCTTCATACTTGTTTTCTGTAAACGCTAATTTATCTAATAACATATTATCACTCCGTACTATGATTTTTCATATTTTTTAATTATATCATATAAGATAGTTACTTTTCAATAATATAGCTTCCTATAACGACTCTGTCATGTCCTGCTAAATCTTTAATAACTCTTACGTTTTTATAATCTGTTTCTTCCATAAGGATTTTAACTTCTTCTCCTTGGTCGTGACCAATCTCAAAAGCTAAAATTCCGCCATGCTTTATAACACTTGTACTATCTTTAATTATTCTTCTATAGAAAATTAAACCGTCCTCTCCTCCACTTAAAGCAGTATGAGGTTCGTAATCTTTAACGTCCTCCATAAGAGTTTTTATAACAGCTTCTCTTATATAAGGCGGGTTTGAAACTATAATGTCATACATTCTAGCTCTTTCTATAGAACTTTTTAAAAGGTCACTTTTGTAAAAGCTAACCCTATCTTCTAAGTTTAACCTTTTTATATTATTTTTAGTCACTTCTTCTGGAACTTCAAAATAATCTATTTCTTCTACAGTTATATTTTTTCTGTAGTGTGCTAATGCTAAACCTATAGCCCCGCTTCCAGAACAAAGGTCTAAAACTTCTAAGCTTTCTTCTTCACCTATATTCTTTAAAACTTCCTCAACTAAAACTTCTGTATCTCCTCTAGGAATTAAAACCCCTTCTTTTACATAAAGGTTAAGTCCCATAAATTCCGTTTCACCTAAAATATATTTTATAGGTTTTTTGTTTTTTCTTTCCTTTATAAGGTTAAAGAATATACCTTCTTTAAATTCATTTACCTTTTCGTCTTTATTTACTAAAAGATATAACCTATCTCTTTCTAAAACTTTTCCTAAAATTAAAGTTGCATCCATCCTTGATGTATCAATTTTAGCTTCATCTAATATTTTAGTTCCTTCATTTATAAGTTCATTTACAGTGCTCTCTATTCCTTCTGCTGCTTTTAATGCTTTTATAGCTACTTCTATTTGAGAGTCATCTGGTTCTTTAGTTGTTATCTTTTGTAATTCTAATCCTGGTTTTGCTATAGCTTTTGCCAATCTATTTTCACTCTTTCCTAACCATCTTATTATTTCATATGTGATACCTGATATCACTGGTATTAATATTATTCTAAGTAATAGTCTTTCTAAAAAACTTCCCCAACCTGTAAAAGCAAATACTATTATACTAACAAACATTATTAAAAATAAAAAGTTTGTTCCACACCTTGGGTGAAGCCTACCGTATTTTCTAACATTTTCAACTGTAAGTTCTTTTCCGTCTTCATAACAAAATATAGTTTTATGTTCAGCTCCATGGTATTGAAATAACCTATAAATATCTTCAAGTTTACTTATTCCTACCATATATAATACTAAAATTGTTATCCTAATTAACGCTTCTATTATATTAAGTGAGAAAGAAGAAAATCCAGCCCCCTTAAATAAAGAAGCAATGCCTGTAGGTAGTGCTAAAAATAAAAGCATAGACATTATAAAAGCCACACCCATAGTAAACCAAACAATCACATCATTAGTTTTTTCTTTAAATTTAGATCTTAACCAATCTTCAAAAGCTGATGGTTCAGTATCTTCAAAAAAAGATGCTGAATAATTTAATGACTTTATCCCTTGTATTAAAGAATCTATAAGTATAAATCCACCTCTAATTATAGGTAAATTTATAAACTTATATCTTTTTGTGATAGGAACTGTTCTTTGCATATCAACTGCAATTTCACCATCTTCTTTTCTAACAGCTGTTGCAAGGCCTTTTTGACCTCTCATCATTACGCCTTCAATAACCGCTTGGCCACCCACATCGCATTTTTTCAAAAACAACCTCTCCCTTTTATTTAGTATTTTTAAATTTAAAGTAGCATTCTCCACATAATGACTCGTATTCAATTTCATCATTATCATCTATAGCTACTTGCGCCCCTTCAAAAACAAACTTTCCATTTATTTTTCTACCATTTAATAGTGCTTTATTTCCACATTTACATATAGTTTTCATTTCTTCTACACTATGTGCAACTAATAATAATCTTTCGCTTCCTTCAAATCCATCCATCTTAAAGTCTGTTCTTAATCCATAGCAGATAGTAGGTATATTTTGAGTTACTGCAAGTTCAAATAACTCATCTACATGATGTCTTTTTAAAAATTGAACTTCATCTACTAAAATGCAATCAAGCTTCCCATTTTCCTCTATATTTCTTTTAGCTAAATCTATTATATTATCATCTTCTCTTACTACTAAATCTACTTCTCTTACTACACCTAGTCTTGAAACAAGTTTAGTCCCTCCTTTTGCATCTATTTCAGGTTTTAAAAGGATAACTCTCATTCCCCTTTCTTCGTAGTTGTGCGCAACTTGCATAAGGTGCGTTGACTTTCCTGAATTCATTGCTCCATATCTAAAGTATAATTTACTCAATCTAAAACTCTCCTAACCAATTGTAATTTTCTATAATCATCTTACATAAGATTATAGCATTTTTAGTCTATCTATTAAAAATATTTTTTTAATTTTAGAATTATTGACGATTAAAATACCTTATGTTATACTCTAGTAGTTGTTTATTTCGAAATACACAAATGAAACAACTAAAACAATATAAAGAGGTGAAACAAATGAAACAAGGCATACATCCTGAATACCACCACGACGCAGTGGTTAAGTGTGCATGTGGAAATACTTTTACAACTGGTTCTGTTAAAGAAGAACTTAAAGTAGAAATATGCTCTAAATGCCACCCATTCTTCACTGGAAAACAAAAAATTGTTGACGTTGGTGGAAGAGTTGATAAATTCAACAAAAGATTCAACCTTACAAAATAATAAGAGTTTTACTCTTATGGGAAAGACTACTGTCTTTCCCATTTTTTGTTTTTGAACTAAATTTTATAAATTATTACTTACTTATTTATTATTTATAAAATTTTTTAATTTTATATTTACCTATTTGATGTTAAACTATTATCATGTGCATTAGATTTTTAATATATGTACAATAAATTTATTAAATATGAAGCGAGTGAATTTGATGAAAAAGGTTTTAATACTAACTACCTCAACAGGGCAAGGACATAACCATGCAGCAAACGCCCTTTGCGAGTTACTTAAAAAAAATGGCTTTGAATATGCAAAACACGACTTCCTTGAAGGTAGCAGTAAATTATTAACTAATGCCATCATAGGAGGATACGAGTTATCAGCAACGAAGTTTTCTCACATTTATGGTTTATCATACGTTCTTACTAACAATAAGTTTATAAACCCGCTTTCTACAATACCTTTTCACTTTGTTATAAAGAGAATAAAGGCTATTATAGATAAAGAGAAACCTGACCTTATAATTACTACACACCCTATAAGTGTTAGTATATTAGATAACTTAAAAAAACACGGCTTAAATATCCCAATAATCTCTGTAGTTACAGACTTTAAGCCTCATTATACTTACATAAGCAAAAGATTAGATGCCTACATTACAGGTAGCGAATATACAAAAGACTGGCTAGTTAAAAAAGGAGTAGAAAAATCAAGAGTTTACCCTCTTGGAATTCCTATAAACTCTTGCTTCTTTTTAAAGGATAAAAATATAGATATCTTAAAAAGAGATAGCTACTTTAATATACTTTTAATGAGCGGAAGCATGGGCCTTAAAAATATTTCATATGTGCTTCAAGAACTACTTTATAACGAACATAAATTAAGAATTACTGTAGTTTGTGGTAATAACAAATCATTAAAAGAAAGTTTAGACGAACTCTCTATTAATTCTTATAAAAATAAAAAACTTCATATAGTTGGATTCTCTACAGATATTGCAACATTTATGGAGTACTCTGATGTTTTAATATCAAAACCTGGAGGACTTACAGTTACAGAGGCTATAGCTAAAAATTTACCTTTAATTATTCCATTTGCTATATACGGTCAAGAAACTGAAAACACTAAGTTTTTATGTGAAAATGGATATGCTATAAAAGCAAATAGTATAAAAAATATAAACCCTATAGTAAATGATCTTATAGAAAATGAAGATAAATTAAACGGTATGAGAGAAAGATTAGCTTCTTTAGCAAACACTTATTCTGGAGATAAAATTATAGAACTTTCAAATAAGTTAATTAAAGAATATGAAAATAAATAATTATATAAAAAAGGTTGTATTAAATTAATACAACCTTTTTCTTATAGAGTTTTATCAAAAAACTTTATAAATTCATCATTATTTTTAGTGTTACCTAAAAGTTTAATAACATTTTCAGTTACGTTATCTGAATTTCCTTCAGAGTACATTAACCTTCTCATTTTAAATGCTACTTCTTTTTCTTCTTTATTTAATAATAAATCTTCTTTTCTAGTTCCTGATTTATAAATATCTATAGCTGGGAATATTCTTCTTTCTTGAAGCTTTCTATCTAAATGAACTTCCATATTACCAGTTCCTTTAAATTCTTCAAATATCATATCATCCATTCTTGAACCTGTTTCTATTAAAGCAGTTGCAAGGATTGTTAAGCTTCCGCCCTCTTCAATATTTCTAGCAGCTCCAAAAAATTTCTTTGGCATAATTAAAGCCCCTGGGTCTAATCCCCCTGAAAGAGTTCTACCTGTTGGATTTATTGTTAAGTTATAAGCTCTTGAAAGCCTAGTTAAACTATCTAAAAGAATTACAACATCTTGACCTTGTTCTACCATTCTTTTACCTCTTTCAAGTACCATTTGAGATACTTTTGAGTGGTTTTGAGGTTCTTCATCAAATGTTGAATAAATAACTTCTCCTTTTATAGACCTAGTCATATCTGTAACTTCTTCTGGTCTTTCATCTATAAGTAATACTATTACTTTCATCTCTGGATGATTTTTTGAAATATTTTGTGCTATCTTTTTAAGCAATGTAGTTTTACCAGCCTTTGGAGGTGCAACTATCATTCCTCTTTGTCCTTTTCCTATAGGACAAACTAAATCCATAAGTCTAGTAGATAAATCATCTTCGCCCTTATCTTCTAATCTTATTCTATCAGTTGGATAGATTGGAGTAAGTTTTTCAAATCTTCCTCTTCTCACAGCTTTTTCAGGATGCTCGTCGTTTACTGACTCTACAAAAATTAAAGCTCTAAATTTTTCTGTCTCTTTAGCATCTCTAACTTTTCCCTTTACTTTATCGCCAGTTCTTAAATTGAATCTTCTAATTTGTGATGGTGATACGTAGATATCATCACTACTACTTAAACAGTTTTTACCTCTTAAGAAACCAAAGTTATTATTCTCTTGAATATCTAAAATTCCTGAAACAGTAAAAGTATTATCATCTCTTTGAGCCCCATTATTATTTCTATCTATATTATTTTCTCTATTATTGTTTTCTCTATTATTAGTTTCTCTACTATGAGCTTTCGGTGAAATTTTTTCTGTAAGAACAACGCCATCTTTTTTAATTGTATTTGCAGTTTTTTCTTCGTTTTCTTTTAATTTTTCTATTATAACTTCAATTAGTTCATTCTTTTTATATTTAGAAATATTTTTTATTTCTAATCCCTTAGCTTCTTCTTTTAATTTTGCTAAGGTCATTTTTTCATATATATCTTTTGTCAAAATGACACCTCCAAAAATCTTTTATTAAATTATACCTTTAATTTTTTGGGATTTATTATAAGACGCGTTAATAGATTACTAAACTTTCTTTTATTATCCTCTAAGGAAGAAACCTTTTCAAGTAGTTATTTGTAAATTTGTTAATATGAAATCATTAACAATTAATGTACATTTAGGAATAAATTCAAGACAAAAATATTAGATTGACACTAGAATACTTTTTAAGTATAATAAATATTACCCCACAAACGAAGATTGCGGGGTATTGTATTGTGTTGTGTTTTTTTGTATGAATAATATCATAGATTATATGCTATCATAAAATACTGTTAATTACTAGTATTATGTATCATATATCTATGATATTTTTTATATCTTTTTCAAGATCATAATATCTTTTTCTAAAGTTTCTATTTATAAGCAATTTTTCTTCTGCTTTTCTAATGTTATTATATAAACTTCTTCTCGTCTTCACGTTAAGAATTCTTTTTAACCCCTCTTCGTCTACACAATTATATTTTTTAAGGCAAAGTATAACTAAATACTTAAATTCTTTTTCTTTTAAAATATCTTCAAGTTCATCATTAGATATATTATTTTTCTCACAAATAGTTTTAATTATAGTTAAATACTTTTCGTGATTGCCCATAATATACCACCTCCTAATTATAATTTTGCCTTATTTTTCATTTTTTACTCACTTAAAACAAAAAAAATAAGATTGCTTTATTTTAAAATAAAACAACCTTAATTTATATATCTATACAGCTTTTTTAATCTGCATAATTAATTCTGTATTTAAAGGCTCTTGCCCTTGGACTATCATATCGTAATTGATTTTAACTACTCCGCCTTCTTCATTTAAATCAATTTCAAGTTTTCTAGTCTCTAGTGATATCTCAAGCATTCCGTATGGAGTACTATATAAAGATACCTCTGGCTTTTCTTTTTGAAATCTCATGTTTGTAGTAGTTGAACCTTCTCTTTCTAAAATAACATAATCTTTTCCGATTTTTATAGTAGTGTCAGTTCCATCCATACCTGAAATTTCTGTTTCTTTGTATTTTGCAACAAATTCATCTTCTATCTTTTCGAAAGTTCCAGGACTTATAACTTCTATAAGTTCGTCACCTTCCATAGTAGCGTTACTTGTTACATTAATTATTGCTTTGTTTTCCATACCTTTTTTCCACCTTACTTAGATTGAATTAAATATTTATTTATTTCCTCTTCAGATGCTGGTTTTTCTTTAGCAGTTCTGTCAAAAACTTTTCCGAATTTACCGTAAGATATTTCTACTTCATCTAAGTCTTTTCCTTTACTGTATCTTCCTACGATTTTTAAAGCTAATTTTATATCTTCTTCGTTTAACTCACCAGTTGCAATAGCCATAGCTCCATTATGACTTACTGGATAAAATACTGTATCATTTTCATCTAAAAGAGTTTTTATAATATCTCCTTCGTCTTTAGTTCTAGATACTATAATCTTAGAACCATTTGGAGTTATAAAATGTCTTCCATATCTTAAAAGTTCTATTTCTTTCGGTGTAGCATCACCTTGTCTATCTACGAATTCTCTAAGTCTGTGCGCAAAGTTTGGCTCTGTTAACCTACAACCACCAGCTGGTGAAGGGTAATCTACTATATTCCATTTTTCAGCAAGTTCAATTTGTGGTTTTCTGCTTCTTCCTGAAATATTTAATAACTTTTCTCTATCTACTAATCCATCTTTCTCCATTTGAGTTTCTTCAAGATTTTTAGCACATAAAGGTCTTAATATTATATCTGAAAATCCAGATTCACTTTTTACTTTATTAAGAGCTTGCTTGTTTTGAGACATAGGTCTTTGGTTTAAAACCTCACCTGTTATTATAAAATCTGCATCAAATCTTTTTAATAACTCTCCTGAATATCTCATCATCATAGCGTGACAGTCTATACAAGGGTTCATATTTTTACCCCATCCGTGTTTAGGGCTTTTAACCATTTCAAAATGTTCTTTTGAAAAATCTACAACCTCTAAAGGTATATCTATCTGCTTTGTCATTCTCTTTGCATTTTCTTCATTGAAAAAATAAGATCTGAAACATATTCCTATTACTTCTATTCCTTGATCTTTTATTAATTTAGCTGCTAGTATGCTATCTAGACCTCCTGATACCATTGCTAATGCTCTAGTCATTAGACAACACCCCCATATGTTAATTTAGTGTACAAGGTATAGTTTATGATTCTTCAAAGCATTTATCAAGTATTTTTTATTTTGAAAAAATATTTTCAAAAATTTCTACTACTTTAAACTTCATTTTAACATCATCTTTACCTTCTTCTAAAACAACTTTTTTGCCATCATTTTTCAATGCTTCTTCCATCCTTTTTTCTGTTTCTTCGTATGCAACTTCACCTTTAGTGACGTCAACAAAACAAAGCGGAGGGAACATAACGCACCACCAATTTTGACCTTTAGCTTTTTCAATTAATATTCTATAAGCTTCATATTCTCCTTGTGGCAAGATTATATTTCCATAAACTTTCTCTGGAAAGTTTTCTTTTTTAAGTTCTGTTTTTACTGTGTAACTATA
Organism: Clostridium sp. LY3-2; assembly: GCF_024705715.1. Lineage (NCBI taxonomy): Bacteria > Bacillati > Bacillota > Clostridia > Eubacteriales > Clostridiaceae > Clostridium > Clostridium sp. LY3-2. The sequence goes on along the minus strand of NZ_JAMDLQ010000051.1, from coordinate 13,585 downwards.
ACCGTTATCTTTAATTACTTTATTTGCAATATTAATAACTTTAGAATTGTTTTTATTTAATATTTCTCTAGACTCATCTATACTTTTAGAATTTTTTAAAAGTGGCTCTAAATATTTTATAACTTCATCTCTCACCTTTAATTTTAATTCTTGATCTTCTTTACTATCACTATTTGCTAAAACGTGAAATCTTATTATTTCATCTTTAACATTGTTATAATCATATTCAATGTAGTTATCCGCTTTAACCTCAGTGCTTGTACAACTTATTAATAAACTTCCTAATATTAAACTTAAAATTATAAATAAACTTTTTTTAATCTTCATAATAAATACCCCCTGATATTTTGATTATTACCAAATATCAGAGGGTTATACATCTAAAATAAATTTTTTTAAATAGTTCTAGTTATATATGTATCTTTATATCTATGTTTCATATAATCATAGCATTCTTTTGCTTTAAGCATATCATCAAAAAAAGCAAACACAGTAGGCCCGCTACCGCTCATCATAGAACCTATTGAACCTAAATCAAGCATTTTTTGTTTTATAGATATTATCTCTTTATGCTTATTTAAAGTTACATTTTCAAGTAAGTTTTTCATATTTTTAGCTACAAATCTTAAATCATTTCTTTCCATAGCTTTAATTAAACCATCTACATCTGGGTGAAATACTACTTTAGATAAATCAAAAGCACCATAAACACCTTTAGTAGAAACTCCAAATGGAGGCTTTACTAAAACTAATATCTTATCTTTAAAAGGTTTTAGTTTAGTTATTTCTTCTCCTATACCCTCGCAAAGAGCAGTCCCACTATTTATACAATAAGGTACATCTGCACCAAGTTTAACTCCGATTTTTCTTAATTCTTCATCACTTGCATTAACTTTAAATAACCTATTCATAAGTTTTAAAACTGCAGCACCATCTGTACTACCTCCAGCAAGACCTGCTGATACAGGTATGTTTTTCTTTATATCTATAGAAACTCCTGAATTTATGTTATAAGTATCCATAAATAATTTTGCTGCTTTATAAGCTAGATTTCTTTCATCAGTTGGAACGTAATGCTTATTACAACTTAAAACTATTCCTTTATCTATCTTTTCAACATATATTTCATCATATAAATCGATACCTTGCATAATCATCCTTAAAAGATGATATCCATCTTCTCTTTTTCCTATTACATCTAGAGCTATATTAACTTTAGCATAAGCTTTAATCTTCATAGCTACCCCTTCCCGAATTCATTCTTTCTTTGTTTTATATATATTATAACCTATTAATTTATTTTTTCACTATTATTTATTAAAATTTAAAAGGGCTGCTTTTTAGCAACCCTTTTATTCGTTCCACTTTTCTAAATTAATTTTATTTAAAGTATTTAAAGACTCTACTTTAATTTTTTTGATTAAAGATTCTAACCTTTCAAACTCTTCAAAGAAGCAAATAATAGTATCTCCTTCTTCGCTTATGCTGTAGGCGTATTCCATAGCTTTTAATTCATCTAATATTATTTTAGTTTTATTTAATTTATCTAAAGCTATTCCTGATTTTATAATCTTTGAAACTTCGCCTTTTTCTCTTCCTCTTCTATCTATATCTTCTTTTATTATTATATTATCTAAAAACTCACTACAAAGGTTTGCTACTTTAATTAAGCTTTCATCACTTCTGTCTCCCGGAACACCAACTACTCCTATTATTTTTTTGTATTTAGTGTTTTTTAAAGAATCAAAAACTGCTCTATACCCTTCAATGTTGTGTCCGTAATCTAAAATTATGCTTCTTCCATTTACTTCGTATATATTAAACCTACCTTTGTTGTGATTAGAGTCTAAGTAGAAACTTTTAAACCCTTTAGCTATCATACAGTAATCTATACCCATTCCAACTAAAGCAGCACAAGCCCCTAATGAATTTTCTATATTAAAAGATAGCTTTCCATCTAAAGTTATAGGTATATCTTTTATATTTAAAACTTTATATTTTTTAAAGTTATTCCAAACGCAAATACTCTCTTCATCTATAGATACAGCTATTTCGCCTTTTGAAATATTTTCTTTAATTAAGGCATTGTCTTTATCTTTTGAGAAGTATATCTTTTTATTTTTAATTCTTTTTATTATTTTAGTGCTCCATAAGTCATCTGCATTTATTACAGAGTAACCCTCTTCTTTAACAGCTTCTAAAACAAGTGATTTTACAAAACTTAACTCCTCTAAAGTGTCAATTCCTCCAATCCCTAAATGATCTTCTGTTATATTTGTTAAAACTCCTACATCTGCTATATCATAAGCTAAACCCTTTTTAAGTATCCCACCTCTTGCTGTTTCTAATACAGCTACATCAACTTCTCCGTTTAAAAGAACGCTCATTGCACTTTCAAAACCAGTATCATCTCCTACATCTATGCATTCGTCGTTTATAAAAATCCCTTCTGTAGAAGTCATACCAACGTTTAATCCCATCATTTTGTAGGTGTGTGCTATAAGTCTAGTTGTTGTTGTTTTTCCGTTAGTTCCTGTAACTGAAATAATAGGGATGTTTTTAGGGTCCCCGTCATAAAGATAATTAATTATGCGATTTCCTACATCTCTACTTTCTCCGATACTTGGGTGGTGGTGCATTCTAATTCCAGGTGCTGCATTAACCTCTATTATTGCACTTTCACTATCTAGCGGCTTACTTATATCTTTAGTTGTTATATCTATACCACAAATATCAAGCCCTATAATTTTAGCTGCCCTTTTACAGATTTCTTTGTTTTCATCACAAATTTCTTCGGTGCAATCAATTGCAACTCCACCAGTTGAGATGTTAGCATTTCTTCTTAAAATTATAGATTCACCATTTTTTATAACACTATCTAAAGTAACCCCTGAGTTCTTTAGTTCTTTTAATAATTCTTTATCTATTTTAATCTTAGTTAAAGGTTTTTCGTGGTCTTCTCCACGCCTTTTATCTTTGTTTACCTCTTCTATAAGTTCTTTTACAGAACTTATCCCATTTCCTATTATATAAGGTGGTATTCTTTTAGATGCAGCTACAACTTCTCCATTTACAACGCATACCCTATAATCGTTTCCTATAAGATATCTTTCTAAAATTATATCTTTGTAATCTTTTTTTATTCTGTTGTAGCTTTGAAGTAACTCTCTTTTATTTTTTATATTTAGGATTATCCCGTTACCTTGATTACCAAATTGAGGTTTTAAAACTAAAGGATAACCTATATATTCTGCTTCTTTAAGTAACTCTTCTTTGTTAAATATTTTTATACCATTTGCAACTGGTATGTTTTGACTTAAAAGAAGTGTTTTAGTTAAAGCTTTGTCGCAGGCGATATCTGCACTTAAGCAACTAGTTTTAGAGCTTATAGTAGCTTCTATAAGCCTTTTTTGTCTTCCGTAACCTATTTGATAATAACCGGAATTACCTATTTCAAAAACAGGAAGTCCGTAACTTTCTGCCGCTTTTTTTATGGCACTTGTACTAGGTCCTATAGTTTCTTTATCTAATATTTTTTTTATAGAATCTATTTCAAAGTCAAAATCTAGCTCTTCTTTTTTAATAAGGGAGTTTATTATTTTTACACTTAACTCAGCTATTTTTAATGCTGTTCTTTCGTAGATATACTGAAATACTAAGTAATAATGTTCTCCTTTAACTTCTCTAGCTTTTCCGTAAGAAACTTCGATTCCTAGCTTGTTTTGTAATGCTATTATAGTGTGTTCGCATATGTGAGTTAGGTAAGTTCCCTCATTAAGCCTTATTACAAAACCGCCTTCTACATCTATACCACATCTGTGACTATAAAGTTCAGGTACATATTTTAATAATTTTTCATTAAAGCCTTCAATATCTTTACTAGGAATTTCTGCATACCCTTCTAAATCTACATCAATTCTTATGCATTTTTTGTGAGAATATATATTTCTTCCTTTAAATATTTTTTTGCTAGTTATCTTCATTTTTAATTACTTCCTCCTCAAAAGGTATCCTTTTTTCAAGGTCAAAAACGTCCCCTTTGTTTAATAAATGTAATTTAATATTAAATATACTGAAAGTCCTACTTTTCTCTTCTTCCCAAACGTTTGAGTAAGTAATATCCTTTCCGTCTATTATGTAAACAGCGCCCTCACCTATTGCTTTGATTTTTTTGTCTCTACTAACTATAATAGCTGTGTTTTCGTCAATACCTATCCCTAAGGTGCTAGGATTTTCACTTATAGCTGATATAAGCCTTCCTATCCTCCCCCTTTGAGAAAAGTGCTGATCTATTATTACCCCATTTAAAAGTCCAAGCCCAGCTGACATACTGACAGTCTTCTTACTTGGTGCTTCTTCATCATCTCCACTTAAAATCATCGTGCTACTCATAACAGAGGCTCCAGCTGACGTTCCTACTATAACTTTATCTTTTGAACTATTAAGTTCTTCCCCTATAGGACTTCCTCCTATTAAAGAAGTTATCCTAAGCTGGTCTCCTCCTGTAAAAAAAATAAGCTTTGCATTTTTAACTTTTTTTATATTTTCTTCTTTATAAGCTTCTTCTCTAAATTCCATATTTAAAAATCTTAAGTTTTTTACACCTATTTCTTCAAAAACTTTTTTATAATCGTTTGATACTAAACCTTGAACTTCTGAAGCTACAGTAACTACTAAAAGTTCATCTTTTTCTTTATCTATTAAATTACAAACATCCTTTAAAATGACCTTTCTACCTTTTTTGTCCTCGGCTCCTCCTATAATTACTAATTTATGCTTCTGTAATCCTTCCAAAATAGCCACCTCAATTCATGCGTTATTTATTATTGCCAAATTTATTTAATATATTCAAAATTCGTCTAATCAAAAGGATTTACTATTAATCTCTACAAATATTTTCTTCAATTTAAATTTTTATATTCAATTTATGATAACTTTATTTTTATTTCTATTAATAAAATAAGATGCTCCGATTCCTTTAATGCTTTTTGCTTCATAAAAAAAGCTGCCCTTAGGCAGCCATTTATAAATCTATTTTGAAATAGCTCTTCCTGGAATAAGTATTTTTTCTCCAGAAACTAGCTTTTCTCCATCTTCCATTTCATTAAGTTCCATTATTTCAGCCATAGTAGTCATATATTTTTTAGCTAAATTCCAAAGAGTATCACCTTTTCCTATAACATATATAGTTAAGCTTGCTTTTTTCTTTAACTCTTCTCCTTCAACTTCTTTTATATCGCTAACTAACTCTTTTTTTACGTTATATAAAACTTTACAATTCATAACTACGTTAGCTTTTACAGCTATAGTGTTAGCTTCTATCCCTAAGTCTAAATCTTCTAAACAAGCCTTAGCTAAAACTTTCATCTTTTCATCAGCATCTTTAGCTTCTATAGTAGCACCAAAAGGAATATCTCCTTCTACTTTAGATAAATATTTTTCCTCATCACTAGTCTTATAAACTGCACATACTTTTATATATCCTTCTATATTTAATTTATCTTTAGAAACTTGTTTGTCTGTAACTATTATATTTCCTGATGCTGCAACTATATATTCTGGCTTCATATCATCTTCTTTTATATAAATATTGTCTTTAACTACTGTATCTGAATTATATACTCCATGAAGCATTCCCATTTCAACTTCTTCTTTTTCAATTTGAACTGGAACTTTAGGTGAATATGCATCCATAATTACATCTATATTTTCTTTTGAAAATACTTTTACTTTACATTCTGCCATAAATTCTATGTTAACTATTCTAGCTTCACCTAAATCATCTTCTTCAACATTTATATCTTTACTTACTAGATCAAAATCTGCTGCAATAGTTATATCTTGCTTCATTTCAGGTATCATTAATTCTTTAGATATATATACGCTATCTTCTAAATAATGAACTTCTTTTCCTTCACTTCCGCAATATAATATACGAATTTTAGAGTAGCATCCACAATAAGCTTTATCTTCACCTAGCTTTATTTCTTTCTTTTGTAATACTATATCTGATTTTAATATTCTAGATACTTGTGGTTTGTCCATACTTACTCTTAAAACAGATTTTCCAACTATATCTAAAGTATCGTTTAAATCTGTTTTGTTTATAACTTCTGATTTTTTAAGTACTTCTACCCCCTCTTCACATTCAATATCTTTTATCATTTGAACTTCTTTTCCTTTGTAAACTTCAAAATTCAAGTTAAGTATGCCGTTTATTGCAACTTTCCTCTCATTTATTATTTTTGCTTCAATATGTTCTACTCTGCAATCTACTTCACAGACTGTTTTATGTTCAGCTTCTTCTAGCTCTATTTGGTTTGAAAACTTCTGAGAATAATTCACAGAACAAACAACCATACCTTCTTCTCTTGCTAAATAAAGTACATTGTAGTCTATTCTTCCTTCAACGTTTAATTTGTTTCCTGCCATATCCTTAGATAAAACTATTGGTTTTGCGTCAACCATAAGAACTTCATATACATCCGGATGTGTATCTGGAATTAAATATTCTTCATTTATCATTTCTGATTCCTTGTTTTCGTCTGCTAGTTGTTCTAATTGTACATTTTCTTTTATTACATCTATTTTTTCCATTTTATTACCCTCCCATAAAATACCTACTATCATTTATATACTTAATAGTTAGAAAGTATGACTACTTTTTTAATAAAATTTATTAATTTATCTACAGCTATTTTACATAATTTGTAAAATACATAATTTAGTAAATGTTTTCATAATTTTTTTTAATATTTTTTAATAAATTTTGTTGACAAGGGTATCTTTATGTCGTAATATAGTAATTGGTTATTGACCATATAACCTCTCATAAATTCTCAATACCCTTTTATACCATAGTTGAAAGATGGAAACCCACCATCTTTCTTTTTTTTGTCTAAATTTATTTTATAGTTTATATATATAAAAAAAGCTAGTATTAATTCCTAAGAATTAACGCTAGCTTTTTTTACTATCTTGGAAAATCCAATTGTACTGTCTGTGTTAATACATCTGAGTAACTATATGTCACGGTTCTTTGGGTGTCGTTTTCTAATCTAATAACGAAAATGCTAGGGTATACACTTTCTATAACTCCGTCATTAACCAGAATCTTTTTTCTTCCTCCATTAGCTTTCAGAGTCACCTTTTCTCCTAAGTGGCCCTCAATGCTTCTTTTTATAGAGGCAATTGTTCTAATATTTTCCACGTAAAACACCCCTCTTTCTAATTTAGATTATACCATTTTTTACAAGTGAAGTCAAATAAAATTTTAATTTTATCACTTACACATAATAAAGTCAACATATTTTCTAATATTATTACTATATTATTTTGTGCAATTTTAATTTATTTATACATCTTAAATCATTTAAAATAAAAGATATAATATTAAGACAACTTTTTTAACTAGATATATGGAGATTTAGGATAGCCTTCTCTGTACTTTCCTCTAGTTTGTAATCCCCCAACCCCCTTTAAGCCAGTTATAGTATTTTCTATAACATCTTTAATAGAAACCACTTCGTCGATTTTTGTATATGCTATCTTTTCACAAACAAATACAGGATCTAAGCAATGTATCAATACTCTACTTGGAGATGATGCAAAATTAGCTCCTGCATCTAAAATGCATTCATAACAGCTTTGACAAGCTCCTGCAAAAATAACAAGTTCATCATAACTAGAGTTGTATTCTCTAAGTGCCTTAACTGAATCTATATAATATTTAGAGTTTCTATAGCTTCCTAGATCTAAGTAGTCATTTACTCCTTTAAATACGCTATCGTGACCAGTTAAAACCACAATATCAGGTTTTATCTCTTTAACTAAATCAATAATAACAGAAGGCTGCTCACTTTCTGAAACTGCTCTTCCTACTGCATCTAAAGAAAGCTGTTTATATACTTTAAGGCATGTATCTAAGTATTCTTTATCTCCATCTACATGAAGTATCCTTCCAGGTCTTCCAAAAAACATCTCACTATTACTTACATTATTTTTTTTTATTTTTGTTCCTATTTTAATGTTTCCATCATTACTTTTTCTCATCCCTATATTTCTATCACTCATAGCTTTTTTTATAGCACTATCAACTTTTTTATTTAATATTTTATCTTGCTCTCCGTTATAATCCTCTTCAACTTCTTCTAAATCATTAATTTTTGAATCTGCGATTATTCTAATATTTATTCCTTTTAATATATATAAGGGTCCGTCTTTTCCATCCTTTATATCTATAACCTTAAATGTAATATCTTTATCATAAGACTTTCTGACTACTATATCACCGATTTCCATTTTTTATTCCTTATAAATTACTTATTCATATATAAGTATGATTTGATAATATTTTCTGTGATTTTTTAAACCTAAAATTTAAAACATATTAAAAAGACATCTTAAAAGATGTCTTTTTATAAATTATACTCTTTTCTAAATACTTCTAAAAACTCTAAATATTTATCTTTCTCATCTATGATATTTTGTAGCTTTTTAGAAAATGTATTTTGACCCCAATTAACTTCATTATAATAATACCTGTTTGCAAGTCTCCAATATCTTTGTGGAAATTGAAGGTATGCAAGTAAAACTTTATACTCATCATCTCTTAAAGGTGAAACTTTGTTATAAGAATCTAATATGCCTTTTGCATAATCGAAATTCCAATCTACCCTTTTTAAAACTTTTATCATAAAATTTGATACATCAAACGCTCTTATCTCTCTTTTACTATAATCAAAATCAATTATATTTACGTTATCTTCTTTATCAATTATTATATTGTGATAAGTATAATCATGGTGACAAAAACTCTTGTCCCTTTCTGCTATGTCACAAAGCTCATTATAGTTAGATTCTTCTAATGTCTTATGTGCTATTTTACCCATCTCTTTATAAAATTCCATAGACTTAATATAAATCAAATCAAATTCACTTTTATTTGTCTTTTTTCTAGACATATCTCTCATTTTATCTAAAGATTTTACTCTCTTTTTCATAAGATTTGGCCACCTACCTAAGTCACTTTTAAGTTTTGAATTTTCAGGTGGATCGTATCCTTTTGAAGCCTCATGCAATTTTGCTAAAGTTTTAGAAGCTAGTTTCACATCTTCTAGGTTATGAAAATCACATTCTCTTCCTTCAAGCCATTCTGAAAGTGTATAAAGATCTTCGTTTACTAATGCATATGGCTCACCATCTATATTTAAATAATACTTATCAACGCTCTCAAATCCATTCTTAATTAAATGCTCCTTTGCACCGTAAACAAATAATAATTTTTGAGGTCCATAGTTTATCTTTTTAAGACATCTAAGCCCATCTTTACTTTTAAGGCAATATACTCCTTTACTTGGCTTTATATTTTCGATTTCTAAATTAAATTGCCTTTCTATTTCAAACTCTCTCATCATATTTCCTCACCCCCTATATATCTATATGTCATCTACTCCACTTTTATTAACATTTTTAGATATATCTTAATATAATATATAAAGATTAATGTTTGAGAGGATATAAATATGAAAATCGGGATAGATGGAAGAGCTGCTAAATGGTATCGCGGAACTGGTATAGGAACTTATACGTATCAACTTATAAATAATCTTAATAAAGTAGATAGGATAAATGATTACTTAATTTTCACACCCTTAAATTCTGATTTACAAAACTTAAATAAAAACTTTAAGATTCAAAACGTTGATTCTAAGTCTTTTGAAAACTTTTGGGATGAAGTTAGAGTTCCTAATCTTCTTTCTAACAACAACATGGAACTATATCACGTTCCTCAAAATGGTGTAGGTCTCTCAACTAATATAGAATGTAAAAAAGCTATTACTTTGCACGATATAATTCCACTTAAAATGCCGCATACAGTAAGCGAAAGGTATTTACGTATATTTAATGATGAAATGCCAAATATCCTTAATAACTGTGATGGAATTATAACAGTTTCAGAATTCTCTAAAAATGATATAGCAGAAGGCTATAATATCCCAAAAGAAAAAATATACGTAACTCACCTAGCGTCTGAAGATATTTATAGACCTATGAGTAAATGTAAATGTCAAAAGATAATAAAAGAAAAATATGGCATAGACTCTAAATTTATATTATATGTCGGCGGGTTTAGTCCAAGAAAAAATATATTAGGCTTAATTGAAGCTTTTTCCTTAATACCATATTATAAAAGGCAAAATTTAAAATTAGTTATAGTTGGTAAAAAAGGCTTATCATACGAAAAATATTTAAATAGAGCTATAGAACTTGGAGTTTCAAACGATGTAGTTTTTACAGGGTTTGTAGAACTTTACGATCTACCTCTTTTTTATAATGCAACTGAAATGCTAGTTTATCCTTCTTTTTATGAGGGCTTTGGTCTTCCCCCACTTGAAGCTATGGCTTGTGGCGCACCTGTTATTGCATCAAATATAACTTCACTTCCTGAAGTTTGCAAAGACTCTGCATTTTTAGTTAATCCTTATGATATAGAAGCTTTAAGTTCTGCTATATGCAGAGTATTAGATGATAGTTTCCTTATGCTAACTTTAGTTAAAAAATCTTTAAGTAGAAGTCAAGAATTCTCCTTTGAAAAAACTTCCCTAGATACTATAGCTGCCTATAAAGATATAATTTTAAATAATTAACTATAAAAGATGATGACAAAAGCCATCATCTTTTTATTTTAATTTATGAATCAAATATTCTTTGAATTGAACTAAAAATTCTCTTCTGTATTTATCATTTTCTATTTTAACTAAAAGTCTATTTAAAAATACATTGTAATCCCATTCTTTTTCTTTATGATAATAAGATTTTATTATTGAATATAAATCCTTAGAGTAACTTAAATTTATATATATTATTTTATATTCGTCTTCTGATAGAGGATTATCTCCTTCATAAGCTTCTAAGGCGGCTTTAGCTTTTACTATATCAAACACATTATTTTTTATCCATTTCAAGATAAAATCTGAAACATCTAAGGCTCTTAAATCTATATTTGAATAATCAAAATCTATAATACTTACCTCCTCACCTTTAATTAAAAAATTATGGTGGGCTAGGTCATTATGAGATAATACTAGATTTTCTTTATCATTTATAAGTTTTTCGTAATTACTCACCCAAATCATCTCTTTAGCTCTTTTTACATCTTCTATTAAAGAATCGCTAAGTTCTAAAAATAAATTATCAAACTCATTTTTATAGTGACTTTTTGTAACCCAATCTTTTATGCTTACTAGATCATTTTCTATTTCTTCAAATTTATAAATTAAATTATCTCCTTTAAATATTTTTATATCTTCACTTTCAAGGCTAAAGACTATTTTTTCTGAAGCTTTATGAAGCCTTTTTAAAGCTTTCATACAAAGTTCCACATCTAAAATATTGTTTATAGTAGCCTCTCTACCTTCTAAAACATCCATAAGTATATAGTTTTCATCTTTCCATCTCAAATAAGGTTTTCCTTGTATACTTTGAAATTTTATAGTATTTTCAAAGGTCTTATTTATATATTCTAAGCTTTTATTTATAAAATTAATCTTATCTTTATCGTAGTCAACTTTCTTTAAAATCTTTTTTGAAGATTTAGTATTTATAAGATACACTTTTCTAAGAGGTGTTATATCTAAAGGACAAATCCCTAAAGAATCGAAAAATTCCTTACTTAAATCATATTTACAAAGATATTTTTTTTCTGCATATCTAACTCTATTCATCTCTCCTCCTAAAAACTTAAATCATCCCTACTCATAATTTTAAGTAAATAATCAAAATTTATTTCAAAAGATTCATTTTTATCTAAATACTTAATACAATCATCTTGAAGACTTAATTTTAAAATTATATATTCTTTGCTTATATCATTTAATTTAGCCTTTTCTATATATTTATCTATGCATTTTTCAACAAAATAAAAATCTTTAACCTTTTTAACTTTTCTCATATAATTTATAAAGTCTTCTTCTATAAGATTAAAACTCATCCTCTTTATTTTCCCTATCTCTATTTCATGTACTACTCTAAGGTTCGTTAAATCTAACTTTGATATACAAATTTCATCCCTTAAGTTTCCTCTTCTAACTAACTCTTTAAACTTTTCATCTTTTAATTTATTTATTGTATCGTTAAACTTATTTATTAATGATTTTTCTATATGATGATCTTTTATATTAGAGTATTTATTTGTAAGCCTTCTTCCTATAATCTCAAGCTTTGAATTTTCTCTTCCTATCTCATTTAAAACTGAATCATCTTTTAAAGTGTGGTATTTCATAAAAATCCTTTGTACTTCTACTATTAAATCTATATGATTAAGTAATTTTTCTTCATCATGTAAATTTGAAACTCCAAAATAGTTTCCATTCAATTCAATATTGTTTTCTATTAAAAAACTATTTAATAAAGAATCATTAATATTAACCACCCCTTCTCTTTAATAAAATTTTTGTATAAACTTTTCTCTATATTTACTTTCAATAATATATTTTTCTAATCTTTTATTAAATTTTTCACTTTTCCAAGGCTGCCTTTCCCAATAAGCTTGAAGACCTAACTGCCAAAAACCTTGAGGATATCTTATAAAGCCTTTCATAACATCTAATTTATCTTTGTTTATAGAGTTTACTTCACTATATGAATTAATAATTTCATATGCTATATTTTCATCCCAATTATTAGCCCTTAAAACCCTTACTAAAAATGAACTTAAATCGTGCAAATAACTATCTAATATACAATAATCAAAATCTATAAAAGTTACATTTTGATTTTTATCTAATAAAATATTATGATCCGCTAAATCGTGATGACAAACACAAAGCCTCATTAAATCTTCACTCATAATTTCTTTGTACTTAGATTTTTCTAAATCATCTATAGAAAGATCTGCTAGATATAATTCTCTATCTATATTATCTAAATAAAGATTATCAAAATAATCTTTTGATATCTTTTGATTTATTCTCTTTTCAAAATCTAAGATTTCTTCTTTTCTAGTTTTAAATACATTTATCCAAGAAAACCAATTAACTCTAGGCCTCATAAGGGGTTTAATAACAAACCCTTCACTAGCTTTGTGAAGATACGCTATCTCTTTAGATATGTTTTTAACTTCATTTAAATCATTAAAATTAGCACTTCTACTTTCTATCCACGGAGTTAAATATGCATATCCTTCACTAAACCTTATATAATCTTCATTGCTTTTAGTTTTAATAAAATTTAACACGTTTCCGTTATTATTAACTATATGATTTATAACGTTATATATAAAATAAAAATGAGGGAAATCATACTTTACAACTTTTAAGCAGTATCCCTCAAAACCATTTATCTTATAAGTATTTTTAACTTTTTCTAACGAGTTTACTTTTATATTATAATTATCCTCTATAATATTTTTTATCTGAAATTTTTCCATAAGAAACCTCCTAACATCTCTCCTTTTTATTATATGAATTTATATAATTTTTGTGATTTTGTATCACAAAATTAAATACCTTTAATATTTTATATTATAGATATTATAAGGAGTGCTTTATGAAAATAGGAATTGATTCAAGAAGTATTAATTTAC
>NZ_JAMDLQ010000050.1:0-15166 GCF_024705715.1 Clostridium sp. LY3-2 | reverse complement strand
AAGTACTTACCCTTGATAACAAAAATAAATATACTTTAATTTGGACAGGTGAAATGATTGAAGAATTTAATAATTTAAATCCTGATTTTATTATGTCATCTGGAAAACATGGTAGATTTTTTGAAAATATTTATATACCAGAAATACTAAATTCTAAGGATATTGATTTATACCACATACCTCAAAATGGGATGGGACTTCCCTTTGGATACGAAAATTTAAATTATGTAGTTACAATCCATGATTTAATTCCATATATAATGCCTCAAACTGTAGGTCCTGGTTATTTAAAACGCTTCCTTAGAGATATGCCAAATATAATAGAAAACTCCTCTGGAATACTTACTGTTTCTGAATTTTCTAAAAGAGATATCTTAAGGTTTTTTAAAGGATACCCTGAGGATAAAATATTCGTAACTCCTTTGGCTACTTCTGAAATTTATAAGCCTTTACCTAAAGATACAAGCCTTAAGATAGTTCAAGACAAGTTTAACTTTGATTCTTCATATCTTTTATATGTTGGCGGGTTTAGTTCTAGGAAAAATGTAAAAGGACTTATAGATGCCTTTTTAAAAGCTAAAGGTAGCTTTAGTAAAAAGATGAAACTTTTAATAGTAGGCTCTTTAAAAGACGATGGCTTAAATTTATTTAAATACGTAGAATCTCTTAATATAGATGATATTATCTTTACTGGATATATAGAAGATTCAGTTTTACCTACTCTTTATAGTGGTGCTACTGCCTTTGTATATCCTTCATACTATGAGGGGTTTGGTTTACCTCCTCTTGAAGCTATGAGCTGTAAGACTCCTGTTATAACTTCTAACGTAACATCAATACCAGAAGTTACAGAGGATTCTTCTATATTAATTGAACCTTCTGATATATTAAACCTTTCTAGTAGTATTTTTGAAATAGTTGAAAATGAAAAATTAAGATTTGATATAGCTGAAAAAGGGTATAAAAGAAGCCTCCAATTTTCTTGGAGGCAAACTGCAAATAAAACTATATCCGCTTATAGTGAAATATATAAGAGTTTAGATATTATTTAGTTTCTTTTATTTCTTTTAATTCTGGAGCCTTTTCTAATATATTACTTAATATTACGAAAGGGCTCTTTTTATAGAAGTTTTTAACTTCTTTTTCTATATCAGAATTTCTGTAAGTATAAATATAGCTTGAGAAAATATCTCCTTTTAAAGTATACTTTAAAGAATCTTCTGTATCGTTAGTTAAATAGATAATGAATTCTTTAGCTAAATTATTCTTTTTATAGTCTTTATTAAAAGCTATAATATTATATCCATTTCTAACAAAAAATCTATTTCCTGAAACTTCTGTTGAAGGTGCAGAGTTTGTAGTCCACTTGCACTTAACACTTAAATCTTCGATTTCGTTAATTACATCTATAGAGTTTATTCTTCCTACAAAGCCAGTTTCTTCATTTAAACTTAAAATGTTATCTTTTTTAAGCTTTTCTAAGAATTTATTAGACTCTTCTTTTGCTTTTTTAAAATCATTAGTTTTTTCTAAGTTTTGCATGAAAACTAAAATCTCTAAATACTTGTAATCACTTCCTGTAGCGTTTAAAGCTTTAATTTTACCGTCACTTTTTTTGTAGATATCTTTTCCCATATCTATAACTTCATCCCATGTTTTTATATCTTCAAAAGAATAACCATATTCTTTTAATAAATCTTCTCTTAAATATAAAGCTAATGGGTATGATTCAAAAGGAACTCCTTTATATGAATTTTCTTTATATACTCCTTGAAGAGACCTTTTTGAAAAGTTCATTTTATAGGTTTTAATTACATCTGAAAAATCTAAAAGATCAACTTTTTCTTTTAAAAGTTCATCTATTTTTTCGCTATACGCTAAAGCTATATCATTAGTTTTTCCTTTTGATATATCTTTTTCTAACTCTTTATCGTAGTTAGAATCCTTAACTGAATTTATCTTAATATTTACCTTCGGGTTTTCTTTCATAAATTTTTCAGATACGCTATTTATATATTCATAATTAGAATCATTTACTAAAATATTAAGTTCTCCAGATAAAGTATTTTTATTATATTTATCAAAGAAAAATATAATAAGAAGCCCTATTATTATAGATACAATTATAGTAACTACAACCTTTAATTTTAATCTCATAACATCATCCCTTATGTAATATTTCTGTCTTGTTTATATAAATTATACTTAAAATAACAGCACTAAATCCACATATTAATTTAACTAAAATATATATACCTATTATATCTTTAGCTTCTCCTGAAACAAAGCCTAACTGACCTCCTAAAGAGTAAGCACCACCTACTGAAAAAGCGCTACATATAATCTTTCCCTTATCATCTAATTTATCAAAATTAACAAAAACTATTATAGCAGATGCAAAGCTTCCTAAAAATGCAGCTATAGAATCATTATTTACTCCAAATCTTTTTCCTAATCTATCTAAAGGTCCTTTTAAGATATTTTTTAAGATTTGAAGCATAACGTAAGCTCCGCCTAAAAATATAGCAATCCCACCTACTATTTTTATAGACTCATCTAAAGGCATAAGACCTTTTATAATTTCTATTCCTGTTATGCTTTTTATACCAACAAAAACAAAGCCTATAATGCTTAATGTAACTATTCCTCTTCCTATAAAGGTAAATACTTTTAATACTAAACCCTTAAAAAACACTATCAAAAAACAAATTATTATAGATAAAATTATTATAGGAATAGTATTAATTATTACAGTTTTAAAAGGTATTTTAAGCATAACACCACCTATTATAATTCCTATTGGAATAGTTATTATTCCAAAGAGCATTCCTATAGTCAAAAACTCCATATGTTCTCTCTTTACTATCCCTAAAGCAAGGGGTAAAGTAAAACTTAATGTGCACCCTAAAATCGATGCTATAAGAATCCCTGAAAACTCAGCCATACTTTGGTTTAAACTTATGCTTTCTGCTATATTAAACCCTCCCATATCTACAGCTATTATACTTGATGTAAATATAGATGGGTCTAAATTAAGCTTTGAAGCTAAAGGAACTAAATACTTATTTAAAACATCTACTATTATAGGAGTTAACGATATAATTCCAACCATAGATATAGCTAGAGGGCCCATATTTTTTACGCCCTCTTCAAAATGCACACCTAAGTTAAATTTATTTAAGAAAATATAATCTATAGCCCCAATAGTAAAGCATATAGCTACTACATATAAGATAAAATTCTCCATCCCTAAAAATCCCCCGTTATTCTTGCAAGTTTACTACTTCCTCTATATCATTTTCATCGTGAACTAAATTCTTTATCCATTTTTTAGACCTTATTCTAAAGAAACATGCTATTCCTTTAACTATTTCTTCAAAGGTACAAAGTGCATAAACTAAATACACAGGTAAGTTAAATACGAAAGCTCCAAGTATAGCTAAAGGAACTCCTATACACCACATAGTTAAACCTTCAATAGCAAAGGATACCTTAGCATCTCCGCCACCTCTTAAAACTCCAACTATAGCTATTATGTTATAAACTCTAATAACCATAACTAATGAAGATACATAAAGTATAGCTTTAGCCCAATCTTTAACTTGATCTGAAACATCGTAGATTCCAACAACAGCATTTGCAGATACTGAAAGTAGTATAGCAACTGCAGCTCCTACTAAACAGCCAAGCAGTATAGAGTTGTTTCCATATTCCATAGCCTTTTTATTATCACCTCTACCTACTTGATTTCCTACCATAACGAGTGCTGCATTACCAACCCCAAATATTATTACCATAAATAGATTGTTTATAGTTGTTGCTATTTGAACTGAAGCTATAGCCCCTGTTCCTATTCTTCCATAAATAACGTTATACATTACAGAACCAAATCCCCAGCACGCTTCATTTAAAACTACTGGTATAACAGTGTTTATTATTCTTTTTACAAACTTAAAGTCAAATGCTAAAAGCTCTTTTAAGTTTCCAGCTAGCGGACTCTTTGAATAGTAAATATAAGAAACCATTATTAAAAATTCTAATATTCTAGCTACCAAAGTTGCATACGCAGCTCCCTTAACTCCCATCTCTGGTGCGCCTAAATTACCAAATATTAAAACCCAATTTAAAAATGTATTTGTAAGTAATGCTATTGAACTTGCAACCATAGGTACAACAGTTTTTTCAACGCATCTAGATGCTATGCTATAGTTAAAACTTATAGCAGTGAATACATAACTTAAACTTACAATAACAAGGTAGTCAGAGCCTAATTTAATTACTCTGCTATCTGTATTAAATAATCCGATTATACTGTTTGGCATAACCCTTGCAAAAAACGTAAAAATAATTCCTATTATAAGCGCTGATACTATACCAACGCCTACAAGTTTTCTTATGCTTTTTATGTCTCTCTTCCCATAATATTGAGAAACAAAAATCCCTATACCACTAAACAGTCCCATTATAATTATATTAAGTAAGAAAAAGTATTGGTTTGCTATTCCAACAGATGCAATTTCTGTTTCACCAAGCTTTCCAATCATCATCGTATCAATTATATTAAGTGATGATGTTATAAAATTTTGAATTATAATTGGAATTGCTATAAAAAACACTTTATTTAAAAATGCTTTCTCCATTTTTATTTTCATAAGTTTAAATATCCCCCTAATCTTTTATTAATTTTTCGTATAATAGGCAACTCCTATACTTACAAGTCCTATTATAGGACCAATTGACTCTATTAATACGTTTGTTTCTAAACCATGTTCTTTTAATTTAGCTTCTATATTTTGTTTTAGAGCTATCCCTTCATCTTCGCAGTTTATATGGTGAATTGTAATTTCACCTAGTCCCTTTTCTAACATATCTTCTATAACTTTATTAGATACAGCTTCAACTGCTCTTTTTTTAGTTCTAACTTTCGAATATATAGTGGTTTTACCATCTTCAACAGTTAATATTGGAGTGATTTTTAATAACCCTCCTAAAAGCGCCTGTGCTCCCCCTATTCTTCCACCTTTTTTAAGGTATTTTAAAGTTTCAGGTAAAAATAAGAATCTACTCTTACTTAGAGTATCATTTGCTTTTAAAACAACATCCTGAATATCTTTTCCCTTTTTTGCTTCTCTTGCAGCGACTATAGCACCATATCCCATCTGCATACAGTTTGTTCTAGAGTCTATAATTTCAATTTCTGCTTCAGGATACTCTTCTAAAACCATCTCTTTTATCATATTTGCTGTTTGGTATGTCCCGCTCATCTCACTTGACATAAATATCCCAACTATTTTATCTCCATTAGAAACTTTATTTTTAAAAATTTCTAAAACTTCTGATATAGCAGGTTGTGAAGAAGTTGGTATTTCACCTGTCTCTTCTAGCTTTTTATAAAAGTCTTCATTTTTTATATCTACTTCTCTGTAGCTTTCCCCATTAAAAATTACATTTAAAGATACAACTTCTATGTCTAGTTCTTCTTTAATTTCCTTAGGTATATAACTTGTACTATCTGTTATTATTTTTACGCTCATTTTATATCCTCCTAGATTATTTTCATATATCTAATGAATAATTATAACATATTACAACTAAAAAAAATAAGAGCTAAATAACATAAAATGCTATTTAGCTCAAGTGATTAAAATTTATATTTATATATCTATTAAGCTTTTTTATTTTTCAAAATACCAAGCAAATTGTGGTAAATGATCTTTGTGAGCTTCTAAAAGCTCATCTAAAAGAGTCTTAGCCATCTTTTCAGAAGGTATTAAAGGATTTAAACATAATGCCATAAGAGCTTTATGATAATCTCCTTCAACAGCTGCTTCTACGCAAAGCATTTCGAAAGATTTTATAGTTTGAACTAATCCATTAACAGCTAGAGGTAATTTACCCATAGCTAAAGGTTTTGGACCGTCCTTTGTAATTACACAAGAAACTTCTACAGCTGAATTATCATCTATTCCAGTTATTGCTCCGTTATTTCTAACGTCAACTGGTTGAATATCTTTTAAATCATTGTAGATTGAATAAATTAATCTACAAGCTGCATCTGAATAATATGCACCGCCTCTTTTTTCTAATTGAGGTGGTTTAACATCAAGATTTTCATCTTTATATAATTCAAATAAGTCATCTTCTAATCTTTTAACTACTTCTGCTCTAGTTTCGCCTTTAGAGAATTCTTTTAATTCGTCTTCAAGCATTTCTGAAGTTTGATAGTAGTATCTATGATAAGGACAAGGCATCATTCCTAATGATTTTATGAAATCTGCATCCCATCCAAAATCTTTAACATTTTTAACTATTGAACCTAATTTACCTTGTGCTATAGAATCTATAACTTTATCAGTTACATCTTCTCCGTCAACGTATATGTTTTTACCAAATACCATGTGATTTAATCCAAAGAAATCAAATCTAACTTTTGAATGGTCAACATCAAGCATATCTGCTGCTGCTTTTTCCATTCCTATTGGTACGTTACAAAGTCCTATTACCTTTTTATTTTTACCATATCTTAATAAAGCTTCTGTTACCATTCCCGCTGGGTTTGAGAAGTTTATTAAAAATGCATTAGGGCATAGTTCTTGCATATCTTTATCTATATCTAAAATAACTGGAATAGTTCTTAATGCTTTAAACATTCCTCCAGCACCATTAGTTTCTTGCCCTATAACACCGTGACTTAAAGGAATTCTCTCATCTTTAATTCTTGCATCTAAAAGACCAACTCTTATTTGAGTAGTTACAAAATCTGCATCCTTTAAAGCTTCTCTTCTATCTAGTGTTAAATGTATCTCCATAGGAACTCCAGCTTTTTTAACCATTCTTTTTGCTAAGTTTCCTACGATTTCAAGCTTATGTTTTCCTTCTTCTATATCTACTAGCCAAAGCTCCCTAACTGGTAGCTTATCATATCTCTTTATAAATCCTTCTACTAATTCTGGAGTATAACTTGACCCTCCACCAATAGTTACGATTTTAATTCCTTCTTTTTTCATATTAAAAACGCTCCTCTACATACCTTCTGTAAATTTTTCTAATTGTGCTAGTATAGGCTATGGTCCCATACCCCACAGCCTACAAATTTATCTTCTATTAAGATTACTTTTTAAGTTTAAATCCGAATTTTTGCCATGGTTCTATCATGTCAATTAAGAATAGTTCGTCCTCTACTACTCTTCCTACTACATTTGTCTTACCACTATTTTTCATTTCTTTTCTTGCTAATTGTAATTCCCCTGCATATCTTGTATATAGATCTGACTCTATCAAGACATCCCCTTTAACCATATCGATTTCGTTATTGTTAGGTGTGAATTCTTCACCCTTATATTTAACTCTACTTTGAGTTGATCTTATAACATAGTCTGAACAATCTCCTCTATTAAAGTGGAACTCGTCTAAAACTATTTTCTTTTGAAGTTCTGGAACTCCTTCATTAAATTCCATGCTAAGTTCAAGCATTTCTTTATTTACTTCGCTTAATGCTTTAAGCTCTTCTTCTGATGCAAAACAATTAGCTATGATTACATCATCAATTAATCCTGTTGCAAATAAATGTTTAGCTTGTACGTCTATTGGAAGATTTCTGTGTTCTTCAAGAGTACATAATCCTTCACTTACAGGCCAAGGTCCAAACTCAGCTGAAGGTGCATTAACAAATGCAGCAGTTTTAATTCCTAAATCTTTAAATTGTTTGCTACATTTTATGAAATGATCATATCCAAGTCCAGTATAAACATGTGGATAGAAGTTGTGACAACCATATAAGTTTTCTAAGTTTGGCTTATATGACATTATGTTATCTACATATTTAGTTCCATTACTTACGTTAAGTTCAATTTTTAATCCGTACTTATTGAATGTCATAATTGACTCTTCATTTCCTGCAAATCCCATATCTAATCTTATTCCGCTTAAGCCCATATCCTTAAACATCTTTAAATCATAGATAGTTGCACCTAAGTTATTAAAAACTGAAGGGTCTAAATCTGCTATAACTTCCATTCCATGCTTGTTTGCTACATCAAGCATAATTTTAAATTCTTCTACTATTTCCTCTGTTGACTTTCCTTCTGCTGATAATAAACATGTGAATATCCTCTCGAACCCATATTTAGCTGCAAGTTCAATATACTCAACTACTCTGTCCATTGAGCAGTGGTTTGGATATACTGATATACCTAATCTTTTCATTACTTACGTCCTCCAATACACTCATTTAACTAACTTTATCTATTTTCTCTTTTATAAATATAAAAGGCTCCTTTAGCTGCTGATACATCATCAGAAACAAAAGCTTCCACATTTATATTTTCGTTTAAATAACCCTCAAACGTTTCTCTAAATATCTTAGATTTTCTAATTACGCCTCCAACAAGACCTACTTTACATGAATCAAACTGTAGCTTTTTAAATACCCTTTCACAAGCTTTTGCAAGTTCAATTCCTTCATATACTAAGATTTCTTTAGCCTTTTCGTCTCCATTTTCTGCATGAATAGAAACAAGAGAAGCCATTTTTGCAATCTCATCTTTAGTAGATGAATAAATAAAGCCAATAATCTCATCTACATCATTTAAATCTAATTTATCTAATATATCTTGTGATAATTTACTTCTTTCAAATCCAAAGTCATTTTCTTCTATCATTCTTTTAAAGGCAGCTATTGAAATTCTATATGCACTACCTTCGTCACCTAAAAGGTGACCCCATCCACCGCATCTAGCTTGTTTGTTACCACTTACGCCAAAAGCAGTTGAACCTGTTCCTGCTATAACTAATATTCCGTCTTCTCCACCTAGTAATGCTTTAAGGGCTAAATCACCATCATTCATAACTATTGAATCCATACCAAATTTAGTTTTTATTTCTTTATAGATAATTTCTGCATTGTCACTTACTTCTGACCCTGCAATTCCAAGATATAGACCCTTAAGCCCATCTTTTCCAAGTTCCTCTATAATTTCTCCTATAGCATCCGTAATATTTTTTAAGCCCTCTTCTTTACCACTAACTAAGTTACCAAATCCAGTAAGTGAAGTTTTTAGGACTTCTCCATCTAGGTTATACGCAACAGCTTCAGTTTTAGTACCTCC
Source organism: Clostridium sp. LY3-2 (assembly GCF_024705715.1). Classification (NCBI taxonomy): domain Bacteria; kingdom Bacillati; phylum Bacillota; class Clostridia; order Eubacteriales; family Clostridiaceae; genus Clostridium; species Clostridium sp. LY3-2. Next base: position 6,059 of record NZ_JAMDLQ010000050.1, on the reverse strand, counting down.
ACCATCTACACCTATTATATATTCCATAGATCAATCTCCTCTTGCTTAAAAATAATAGTCAATGAACTCTAATGATTTCATTAGAGTTCATTTGTGTCCTATAATAAATGTTAAGTACTATAAATTTATTTATCTAATAATTTTAAAGCGTGATCTAAAACTTTTTTACCATTCATTGTTCCGTAATCTACAGTGTTGATTACATCTACTGGAATTCCCATTGGCTCATATTTAGCTTTCATTTTGTTAGCTAAGAATCTAACTTGTGGTCCTAATAATAATACATCCATTTCACTTTCGTGGTTTTTAACGTCAGCTTCTGAATATGCATTTATCATACACTCAACTCCAGCTTCCTTAGCTGCTGCTTCCATTTTAGTTACTAAAAGACTTGTTGACATTCCTGCTGAACAACATAATAATATTTTTTTCATATTTAATTCCCCCTTAGCGGTAATTTATTTTAATTTTATTTTATTTTCACTTTACACTATTTATATATAGCAACTTGCATGCCACATTATGACTAAAAGATATTTTTTTATAAAAAATTCTATATTTGGCTCTATTGTTAGCTTTTCTTTTAAATCACCATGTAATTATTTACACTATTATCCTTACACAGTTTCAAATTATAAAAATACACACTAAATAGCAAAATACACAGTTTTATTTTTTTACACACTAATAGCATTTTTTAAAAACATCGTTGCTATATAAGCTAAATCGTCATCATCCATTTTTATATCATAATTAATTTCAATATTTCTAAAGCTCTGCCTTAATAAAATAAACTCCTTTGAGTGATTATCTCTAAATTCATTTAACCCTTTAAACTTTTTCCTATCTTCTTTTGAAAGTATTTTTTCAATTAGAAAACTAAGATGCATTATTATCCCTATAGATACTTCATGTGAAACCTTTATATTTAATCTCTCTTGTATTTCTAAAATTGCGCGCCTTATATATTTAACTAAAACTTTCCCATCTAATTTTTTTAAACCTATACTTAAAGAATCTGTTATCTTTATAAATTCCTCTTCTTTATCTATATAATCACTTAATAATAATATCCCACTTCCTTTTAATATTTCTTTCGCTTCTATAAAAGGAATGTCTATTACATTCATATTTAAAGTACCAACTATAGCGAGTACGTTATAATCATTTTTTAGCCTTTCTAATTTTCTTAAAAATTCTTCTCTATCTAATATATCTAAAGGTTTAATTCTAATATTTTTAATAGATAATTTTTTTAATATTATTTCTTTTAATTTAACTGCTGAACCTTCACCTGTAAAACAAGTTGTAATAACTATATTTTCTCTCTTTCCTTTAATTAAATTATTATTTAAATAGTTAACCTTAGTAGCTTCGATTGAAGAGGAATATACTTCATCTAGACTCCTACCTTTAATAGCTCTTCGACCAGCTTCAATAACAACTAAAGTGCTTACCATATCAACAGTTTTTATAGGAACATCAATTTCTTCCATAATCATAGTAGAAAAATTAGTTAAAGAACCCATATCAACTAAAAGAAGTACTCCCTTACCTCTATCTATTTCTTTTATCTTATTTAACACAACTAAATACATTTCTTCTGCTTTCATAGTAAGTGGCATATCTAAAGCATAAACAAATTTTTCTCCTAAAAATTTGTTTGATACTTCTACCATGCTAGTTGCTGTAGAATTTCCGTGCATAACAACTAAAACAGAAACCTTTTCTTCCCTCCATTTTATTTCTGATTCTGATTTAGCTGAAAGAAACATAGTTAAATAACCTATTTCATCTAAAGGTATATGAATTTTAAATTTAGATTCTATTTCTTCTGTAAGTTCCATAGAAACTAAAAATTCTTCCATATATCTAACTCTTATATTATTTAACTTTGGGTTATAAATCTTTTGTCCTGACTTTATTCTTTCAATGCTCCCTTGCATATGAAGCGCTAACCCGTAGTAAACATTATCTTCATATAACCTATCTAGCCTTTTAGAAGCTTTATCTAATATATTTTTTACAACTATCAAAACTTCTTTATCTACTATTTTAATTATTTCTTCAAGTTTTATATCTTCTGATAGTTCGTTTATATATTTATTAAAATACCTATCTATATCTATATTTATAATCTTACTTATATCTTTTTCGCTCATTCCTTCGCTTTTAAGGGCTTTTATCTTTTCTTCAATTATGTCATAAAAGTATTTTGAAGATTTTTTGTTATCTATCTCTTTTATAATAGGTTCATCACTATATGAGAAAATTAAAGTTTCCCCCATATTTTTCAAAAGACTCTCTATTTCATCCCTATATTTTTGAAATTTTAATATCCCGTTATTTATCCTTTTATTTAAATCAGAGCCATCAATAATTATAAATTTATTTTCATTTGATTTATATTTTAAAAATGCCTTTGCACAAGCTAGCTGTATATCACTTTTAAGTTGCCCTATATTATAAGGACATTCATACAATAAAAATGAGATTAAAGCATTTCTATTAAAATAAATGTTTTCTTTAAGTCTCCCTGATTCTTCTTTTATAAAATTCTCTAAAAGATAGTATCTTTCTGTTATATTCCTATCTTTAAGAGGTGGAAGCGTTATAGTCATAGGAATCCTTCTAGTAAACGTTTTAAGTAGATATGATTCTGGGTTTTCAGTAGTCGCTACTATAAGCTGAACATCAGCCCTAACTGGATTTCCAGTATCACCTAAAGGTCTAAATATCCCCTTATCTATAAACGTAAATAGCATCTCTTGCCCTTGAGGAGACAATCTATGTATTTCATCTAAAAATAAAACGCCTGAATCTGCCTTTTTTAATAATCCATCCCTATCTTTATCTGCACCAGTATACGCCCCTCTCTTTACTCCAAAGATCTGAGCCATTACAAGTTGCGGATTATCAGCATAATCAGCACAATTAAACCTTATAAACTTTGAATCTTCTTTTAATAATCCTAAATCTTTTGAAAACTTGTACATAAGTTCTGCAAACATAGATTTACCAACCCCAGTTTCTCCAAGTAAAATAGTATGAAGTCCCCTAGGTGGATAAAGCATAGCTGCTTTTGCTTGCTGGATAGGTATAGATAAACTGTGGCTTGCACCAACTAAATTATCTAAGCTATTATTTAAGATATTATCTTTAAGCTTAGTTTCTATTTCCTTTTCTGATATTTTTTCATTAGATTTTTCTAAATAATATCTAACTGGTCTTCCTTCTCTTTTTAATATCTTTTTTTCTTTATGCAAAATATTTAAATATCTTGATATATTTGCTCTATCAAGATTTAAATATTCGCTTATTTCGTAAGTAGTTATCCCTTCTCTATTATCCTTTGTTAATATCTCTAACGTTTCATAAATTTTATCTACCTTGCCCATACACCCTCCAAAGTAAATATTTTTAAATAATTATACTATATTTTACATAAAATTCCTATTGCGTATAAAAAAAAAGCGAGACATAAGTCCCGCTTTAAATTATTTTTCTTTAGGAGTTTCTGATGTTAGTGTAACGTCAGTGTTTAATTTTTTACCGTCACGTACTACTTCAATACTAACTTTGTCTCCTTCTTTTTTAGTGTCTTTTATATCTTTTAACTCGTCAAAAGTTTTTATTTTCTTTCCATCAAATCCTATGATTACGTCTCCTGGTTTGATTCCTGCTTTTTCAGCTGGTGAGAAAGCTTCAACTTCTGAAACATATATACCTTGAGGTAGATTTATTTCTTTTGAAAGGTCTTTGTTTATTTCACGAACCTTGATACCTATGTTTAAGATTGGCTTTGATAAAACATCTAGCTTTTCTTTAACTTCGTTTATAGGAATTGCAAATCCCATTCCTTCAGCTTCTCCTGCAAGTTTTAATGTGTTTATTCCTATAACTTGACCTTGTGAGTTTACTAAAGGACCACCGCTGTTACCTGGGTTTATAGCTGTATCAGTTTGAATTAAGTTAAGTTGTTTTCCTGAACTTGTTTCAACTGTTCTACCTACAGCACTTACAACACCTTTAGTAACTGTACTTGCAAAGTTCTTTGAAAGAGGAGTTCCTATCGCTATAACATCTTCACCTGGTTTTACATCTTCTGAATTTCCAAGTTCAGCAACTGCTGGAACCTTTACTCCGTTTTCTAATTTAAGCATAGCAACGTCTTGAGTTTCGTCGTAGTTAACTACACTTGCGTTAACTTCTTTTCCTGTGCTTAAAGTTACTTTAACTTCTTTTGCACCTTTTATAACGTGGTAGTTAGTTAATATATAACCTTCTTCATTTATAATAAAACCTGAACCTATTCCTTCAACTTCTTCTGGTATAAATCCGTTAGCTAATTGTAAGCTCTTTGTTGATACTACAACTACTGCTGGCGCTACCTTTTGGTATGCTTCTTGAGTTGTTAGCGCTTCACCTTGTTTAAAGCTAGGATTCTGCTCGTAAGTAAAATTACCGTCAGCTTTTCCTACTAAAAAGTAAGTTGCACCTGCACCTATAAGTCCTGAAAGTAAAGATACTACAATTACTCCTGCAATTATTCCTCCGTATCCTTTTTTCTTCTTTTTAGGTTTTTCTTCTTTTATAGGTTCAAAATCTACTGTTGTATAGTCTTTGTTTTCTTCCATATCCATGGTTAAAACCTCCCATTTAATTACTATGCTCAAATTATATCTATATATTGTGACAAATATATGTCATAAACTAGAAATTTTCAAAAAATAATACCAAGATTTATTAAAACCTCGGTATTAATTTATCCTCTATTTAGTTATTCCCGTTATTTTTTCTTTCTATTCTACGGGCACTATCTACTACTCTACTTAAAGCTTTTAAAATTGACTCTTCGTTATTCATAGAAGTGAAACCTCCACTATAAGAAGTTTTATATTGGTTAGTTAAATCACTAGAACCTAGCTTAGCTAAAGGATTATTATCATCACCACTTATAATATATAAAGGTACATCTTTAAACATTCCGTCAGTTTGGCTGTTACTTTTTCCTGATTTAATCATACTTGTCTCGTTTGATATCGCCTGTCTGTATGCGCTTTGATTTTTTTGCCAAGAGTAGTTATATTTTTCGTAATCATATTTTAATTTATCTTCATAATTATTAAATTTAGTAGCTAGTCCTAACTTATCTAAAGTCCAAGTTAAAAATATGTTTGAACCAAATGACTGAACCTTTTTATAAAATGAATCAAAAAACTTAATGTCATCTGACATAGTTTTTTCATCTAAAGGATCTACTAAAACTACTCCTTTTACTAAGTCTGGATATTTTTTAGCAAAGTTTGTCATAACTAAACTACCATATTCTTCTCCAACTAATATGTATGGTCCTTGCGCTGCTGCTTTTCTTAATATGTCTTTTAATTGAGTTGCTTGTGCTTCTGGAGTTAATGCATCTCCTCCGTCACTAAATCCATATCCTCGTCTATCATATACGAAAGTTTTTACTCCAAGTTCTTTTGAGGTTTTTTCTGCAATTTCTGTCCACTCTGAAGATCCCCCACCGATACTTCCATCAAAAATCACAGTAAAATCACCAGCTCCGCCTTGCTTATACTCAATTCTTTTTCCATCAAGTCTTGTGTAATTTATCCTTGAACCTATCTTTTCGTTTCCTACGAAATTATAGGCCATTTGAAGTAAAAATCCAACTCCAAATACAGCTAATAAAATTATAGCTATATACTTTAATAATACTAACTTTGAAAGCTTCTCTCTCATATTAACTTTGTGGAAGCTATTTGATTCAGGTAATAATTTCATTTCCCCACCCCTACGTATTCTATAGCTTTAAATTAGGTTTAGCATTTAAATCTAAAGGAGAAGTTTCCCCTTTTATAAATCTAAAGTAAGCTGCACTTCCAATCATAGCTGCATTATCTGTACAAAGAATAGGACTTGGGAATAATATTTTTATTCCTTTTTTATCACCCTCTTCTAATAGTGCCTCCCTTAGCGCTGAGTTAGATGCAACTCCACCTGCTATAGCTATTTTATCTAAATTTTTAGTTTCACAAGTTTTAAAAACATTACTT
>NZ_JAMDLQ010000005.1:0-85704 GCF_024705715.1 Clostridium sp. LY3-2 | reverse complement strand
CTGAAACATATACTTCAGCTATAGGATTATTTGTGGCTATATTTGGTTCGATTATAGCAATAGAACTTCTTAGGTTATTAAAAAAGGTAGAGGCATTAAAAATAAAAATGCCAGAATCTGTACCACCTACTGTAGCAAAAAGTTTTAATTTATTAATACCAGCTATCATAGTTTTAACAACATTTTCTTTAGTTTCATTTGGAGCGACTAACTTAATTGGTTTAAATATATATGAAATAGTATCAAAAGTTATACAAACTCCGATACAAGCTGTATTCCAAGGGTTACCTGGAATAGTGATGGTTCTATTTTTCCAAAATCTTTTATGGGGATTTGGGTTACATGGAGCATTTATACTTAGTCCTATAACAGAACCAACTCTATTAACAGCAATACAAGAGAATATGACAGCATATCAAGCTGGACTTGATATACCAAACATAGTTACAAAACCATTTTTAGATGCGTTCTCATTTGCAGGAGGCGGTGGTTTTACTATTGGACTTTTAATAGCGATATTCTTAGTTTCAAAGAGAGAGGATTACAGAAGTATAGGAAAGCTTTCAGCAGTTCCAAGTTGTTTTAATATAAATGAACCTTTAATATTTGGATTACCAGTTGTTTTTAATCCAATATTAATGATTCCTTTAGTTCTAGTACCAGTTATTAACGTAATAATAGCATATTTATTTAATTCAGCTGGTTTAATTAGTAAAACTGTTGTTATGGTTCCTTGGACAACACCACCTGTAATTTCAGCTTATTTAGCAACTGGTGGTGACTTTAGAGCAGCATTATTATCGCTAGGACTTATAGTTTTATCTGTAATCTTATATATGCCATTTGTAATAGCAGATAATAAGACAGTAAAAGAAAATTAAGATATATATAGGGTAGGCATTATACATTATAAGCATCAATATGGTAAAATTTAATTAATATATTTATATTAATAAGGAGAAAAAAATTGAGAACAGAAATTATTACACATATAAAGGCAACATACTCATCATTAAGTAAATCAGAGCAAAAAGTTGCTGATTTCATATTAGAAAATCTAAATAGAATTTCATATATTTCAGTTTCTGAAGTTGCGATGAAAGCAGAAGTTGGTGAGGCTACCGTATTGAGGTGCTGTAAAAAGCTTGGATATAATGGTTTCCAAGGGTTAAAAAAAGAGATAATTGAAATTTTAAGAGAAGATAACAAGAAAGTTCTAAAAGAAGAAAGTAAAGATATAGTCTATGATAAAATGCAAACTATGCTTAATCACACCTTAAATGTTCAAAGTAAAGATGTGATTAAGAGAGTTTCAAAAATGATAGTAAAAGCAAATAATATTTATATATTTGGGCTTGGTCTTTCAAACCTTTCTGCAAAGGCAGCAGAAATCAGGTTATCTTTCTTAGGGTATAATGCCTTCTCTTTTGATGAAAATCACATCCAACTACTAAAAGCAAACCTTTCTAAAAAAGGAGATTTAGTTATTGGGTTATCAGTTTCAGGCGAAAGTTTAGAGACTATAAAAAACGTAAGTATCGCAAAGAAGGCAGGTGCTAAAGTCATAGGAATCACTAATTATAATCCATCTACTTTAGCTAACTTAAGTGATGAAGTAATATTATCCGCGTCTAAAGATGTTGTAGATACAGGAACGACTCTTGTAACTTTAACATCACAAATATTTATAATAGAGCAACTATGTAACGAATTAATAAATATTGATAAAGATAATATTATTAGTCAAAGAGAAAAAATACTAGATACTTATGATTAGATAAAAGGAGATAATCATATGAAATTAGTAGCAGTACCACTAGATATAAGACCATACAATTATCAGTTTTTAGAAGATATAACAAGTATGGATGATAATGTTTGTATTAAACTTCCGAGCAAAGATTATCTTGGGTTTAAAAAAAAGCCTGCAACATTAACAGAAGTAGATAATTTTATTTTTCAAAACATAAAAGAGGCAGATGCTTTAATTATTTCCTTAGATATGCTTATATATGGTGGATTACTTCCAAGTAGAATGCATGATAAGAGTTTTGAAGAATTAGAAAATAGATTAGATATATTAAAAAAGATAAAGATATTAAATAAAAATTGCAAGATATATGCATCTAACCTTATTACAAGAACTCCAAAATATAATTCCTCTGAAGAAGAACCAGATTATTATGAAGTTTCTGGGAGGGATATATTTTACTTTGGATATTACGAAGATAAAAAGTTAAGAGTAGGGTTAACTAAAGAAGAGGAAGAGGAATTTTATTTAATAAGAAGAAGAATTAATAAAGAACATTTAGATGATTTTATTAATAGAAGAAATAAAAATATAGATATTACACTTAAGATATTAGAATATGTAAAAAAGGAAATAATAGATATATTAATCATACCTCAAGATGATGCTTCAGAATTTGGATTCACAGCAAAAGATCAAAAGAAAGTATATTACAATATAGAGAAACTTAACATAAGTGATAAGGTATTTTTACATCCAGGTACAGATGAATCAGGATGCACTTTAATCACAAGAGCATATACAGATAAAATGGGTAAGGTTAATGTTTTTCCTTATTATATAACAGAAGCATTTAAGAATTTAATCCCAAATTATGAGGACAGACCATTTATGTATAGTTTGATATCCCATGCAGAAGCTTGCGGTATAAATCTTGTAGAAACTATAGAAGAGGCAGATTTAGTTTTAGGAATAAATGGTGCGCCTAAAATAATGCAAGAATCTTTTGAAATTTCAAGTGGAGAAATCGAAGAAAGTTTAAGGAAAGATATAAGTTATTATAGATATAGGAATTTTCCAGTCTTTTGCAAAAAAATAGATTCTTTTATCCAAAATGGAAAAGAAGTTTCAATTTTAGACGTTGCGTTTAGTAACGGTGGGGAAACTGAGCTTATTAAAAATTTAGATAAATACAATCTTTTAGAGAAAATAAAAGGGTATGCAGGGTGGAATACATGCTGTAATAGTTTAGGAACAATTTTATCTAGTATGGTATTTTCACATTTTGGAAATAGAAAAGAAAAAATAGAAGAATTTAAAATTAAAAGAATAATATCAGATTGGGCATATCAAACTGAAGAAATGATCCATATTCAAGAATCGGAGTTATCTAAATCAGATATAAATTTCAAAAATTTAGATAAAGACGAAGATTATGTTATGGAAATAGTAAAAGATAAAGTTAGAGAAAGAATTAAAAAAACTTTTTCTTACTCATATAAAGACAAGGATATAAGAATTGAAAAAATTCATGCTCCTTTTAAAAGAATGCGTGGTTTAGAATTCTATGTTAAGGTCTTATAATATTGCAAAAAGAGTTATCTTAAAAAGATAGCTCTTTTATTTAGTTAAACAAAAGTAGATATTCATAAAAAATTCTCTAAAACACATTTGTAAATATAATGGGAATATTATATAATAATTATTGTTATATAAAAACAAATAAAAAGAATAGAGGAGATAATGATGGGGATATCAAATAGTGAAATTAACTACGAATCATTAATAAAACATTTAGGTGCTTGTTGCCTTACAGAAGAATCTTGCGGAAGTTGCAAAAAAGAAAAGTGCTTAATAGGGTATTCTAGAAGGTCTATAGCAAGTTGCTTAAACCATAAAGTTACATATGTTATTGACGGGTATAAAAACTTACCATCAGCTGATACTAAAGTATATAATAACGATGAACTTATAGAAGGGATAGCAGATATACTTCATCAATGCAGAAGTTGCAGTGAAAACCACTTTGATAACTGCATTATAAATATTTTAAGAAGTTCTTATGAGATATTAATCTTTGGAGAACCTTTAGAATATAAGGGAAGTAGTTTAGTGTATTTTGTTGATGCTAAAAACAAAAACAAGGAACTCGCAGAAAAAATTTATTCAGTATATAATAATATGAAATAACATGAAGACAGGCTTTTTAGCCTGTCTTTTTTATAAGGAAAATAAAATTAAAATAAAGCTACTTATTATAAATTCTGAGCTAAAGTAATATATGTCTAAACAAGTGTGTTTGAATCTACTTAAAAAGCCTTTTTTTAAAGGTGATTCTTCATCTTTTCCACTTGCAAGTCTAGAGCCTCGACTTATAGTAAAAATACCTCCAAGTAGAAGAAAAACTATTCCAAAAAATAAAAATATCTCTTTATATCCAAAGCTTGTATTTAAATAAATAATAAAGCAAAGGAAAAGTTCGATTAAAACATAAAGTAATGTATTACGTCCTCTTTGAAGGAAATTATAAGCTGTCATAAATGATGGCCTCCTAAACTATTTATATAATAATCTATTCAAAGAAGCGGTAATAGAATACCTAAATTTAAAAAAATACGAATAAAAATTATGCTTTTTAGAGAAAATACTTCTTGTACTAAGAAACTAAGGAGGAACAAAGATGAAAACATTAAAAAGAAGTTTAGGAATGCTATTATTATTTATGGGGCTACTTACAATCCCAGTATCAGCAAATCCTTTAAAAGAGCCAATTTTAGTTGGAGAAGTTATGAAGGTGCAAGAGTCAAGGGACGGTCAAATGAAAGTATTAGTATGCGGATACTTAAACGGTTGTGACATCTACAAAGGTGAGGTTTGTGTCTTAGTCAATAAAGATACTAAGATTAGCATGGGCTGTGAAAAAGGTGAAGGGAAATGCAAAGATATTAAGATAAAACAAGGGGACCTTGTAAGCGTTGCATTAGATAAAAAAATGACTAAATCAATCCCACCACAAGCAAATGCAAAAAGAGTTAAAATCACTAGATGTGACAAAGTAAAAAAAGAAGAGATGGGAAAAGACAAAAAGACTTCAGCAGATGAAGTTAAAGAATCAAAAGAAGATTTAAAAAAAGAAGACTAAGTTAAAATAAGAGGTTTTGCAAAATCAAAGGCAAAGCCTCTTATTTTATGTACTTATTTTTAGTTTAAGAATAATATAAATAGAAATCAATTTTTAGGAAAATACAAATGAAATGTGATCTTCATATACATTCTATATATTCTGACGGAGAAAACTCTCCAGAAGAAATAATGAAAATGGCTAAAGAAGCAGGGCTAGATGTTATTTCAATTACAGACCATAATAATATAGATAGCGCAGATAAATGTTTAAGTTTAGAAAAGGATTTTAACATACTTTGCATACCGGGAGTTGAATTATCAACTAGATATAAGGGAGAGAGAATTCATATCTTAGGATATTTTTCTATAGATGATTATAAAAATGAATTATTAAAAGAAGTTTTAAAACTCATTAGAGATAAGGAAGTTTATAAAATAAATGAAGTTTTAAGTGGAAAGATAAAAATAAGAAAAGGTAAAAAGAGATTATCTATAAAAGAAGGGATAGCTATTTTAAGGTACTTTAAAGGAACTGTTATTTTAGCTCATCCAGTTAAAATTAAGAGAAAATATTTAAATGATATTTTGTTAAATGACTTTGATGGAATAGAGGGGATAAGATTTGAAAACGACTCCTATGATGATATATTTTTTAAGTGTTTAGGAGAGGAAAATGGATATATAATAACTGGAGGTTCTGACTTTCACTCACTAAATAATAAGAGTCACGCAAGCCTTGGAGAAGTTTATTTTGAAGTGTCAGATATCTATGGATATTTAAAGTTAATAAAAAGTTAAAACAGTATGCAAAAAAATGCATACTGTTTAAAAATTATAGAAATTATACAAAAATAATTCTAATAAAATAAAAATTATTAATTAAACATTATTAAATATTCCTTTTAGAGTTAAAATATGTTAGAAAAACTTTAAATATTAAGTATACAATTATAAAAAAATTGGGAAATTTATGTCATGATTAATGAGAAATCTTAAGTTATTTGCTATAATATAGATATAAAAGGGTAAAAAGGTTTTTTATAAAGAGAAATAGTAATTATATTTATAAAAAATATCAAAAAACAGTTAACAATTACAAAAAAGTAACGACTATAATACTATACAAGAATAATTAATCAAAGAATTAATCTTCACACTAGATATAATAGAAAATCTTGTAAAAGACTTTACTAATGCTTAAACCTAGCAATAGGGGAAAATAAAACACTTATGTGGGGATTTTAGGAGTGATGATATGAAAAATAAAAAAGTTGCAGCGTTTGTATTAGCAGCATCTACTACTAGCGGTGTTTTGTTAGCTAGTAATTCGGTCGTAGCAAATGCGGATGAAGTTAAAAACAAGGATGACAACAGTTTAATTGATACTCAAAGATCTATAAAGACAGGTAAAGTAGTAAACGTAACTAGCAGTCTTAGAGTTAGAGAGGGAAAAAGCATAAACTCAAAAGTATTAGGATATTTAAAACCTAATGAAAAGGTGAAGATAAAAGAAAAATCAGGGGACTGGTATAAAATTGAGTTTAAAAATAGTACAGGGTACGTAAGTAAAGATTACATCAAAGAAGATGGTGCAAGTTCTGGAAATAGCGGGAGTGGAAACTCAGGAAATAGTGAAAGTAGCTTAAATCAAAAAGGACAAGTTATAAATGTAACATCAAGTTTAAGAGTAAGAAGCAAAGCAAGTACAGATAGTTCTGTAATTGGATATTTAACTCCTAATCAAAAGTTTGATATTGTAGCGAAATCAGGTTCTTTTTATAAAATTAAGTTTGATGGAGTTACAGGATATGTGCATAAAGATTATGTAAAAGTACTAGGAAGTGATTCAGGAGACCAAGGCGGTGGAAGCACTTCAGGAGATACAAGTACTGATGCAAAACGAGGACAAGTTATAAACGTAACATCAAGTTTAAGAATAAGAAGCAGCGCAAGTACAAGCAGTTCAGTAGTTGGACAATTATCTCCTAATCAAAAATTCGATATTTTAGGAAAGTCAGGATCTTTTTATAAAATAAAAGCTGATGGAACTACAGGATACGTACATAAAGATTATGTAAAGGTACTAGGTGAGGATAAACCAGATGGCGGCGGTGGAGGAGATGAGTCTTCAACTGATGCAAAACGTGGAAAAGTAGTAAATGTAACTTCAAATCTTAGAATTAGAAGTAGTGCAAGTACTAGTAGTTCAGTAGTAGGATATCTTTTAGAGGATGAAACTTTTGATATATTAGGGAAATCAGGTGCTTGGTATAAGATAAAGAAAAACGGAACTACAGGATATATACACAGTGACTACGTGAAAGTTATAGGAGGTTCAGACATCCCAGACGAAGGTCAAGGCGGTGGAGGAGATGAATCTTCAACTGATGCAAAACGTGGAAAAGTAATAAATGTAACTTCAAACCTTAGAATGAGAAATGGACCAAGCACTAGTAGCTCAGTTGTAGGTTATCTTTTAAATGGAGACACTTTTGATATTTTAGGAAAGTCAGGTTCATGGTATAAGATTAAAAAAGATGGTACTACAGGATATATTAGTGGAGAATACGTTAAAGTAATCGACGGTTCAGATGTTCCAGACGACCCAAGTGGAGGCGGAGGAAGTGGAGAGTACGAAAACCAATACGGTAAAGTAATAAATGTAACTTCAAGCCTTAGATTAAGAGAAAAACCAAACACTTCATCTAACGTTTTAGGATATTTAAGTCCTAGTGAAAGCGTAAAGGTACAAAAAAAGGAAGGCGATTGGTTTAAAGTAAATGCTAGAGGAATGACAGGATATGCACATAGTGATTATATTAAGTTAACTGATGGCGATGAAGGACACGATGGTGGAGGTGGAGGTGAATCTTCAGCTTCATACGATAGTTTATACAAAATTATTAGTGCTCAAATAGGAAGTCCATATACATGGGGTGGTAAAGGAGAACTTTTAACTACAGCAAGTTTAGATAGATTAAAAAGAATTTATCCAGACGTTGCAGCAGAGGGAAGATATAATACTGCAGCTAAATATGTAAACCAAGGATACAGAGCGTTTGATTGTTCTGGACTTTTCTATTGGGGATTTAATCAAATAGGAATAAACGTTGGAGCTTCAACTTACGATCAAATAAATGCAGGTAGAGAAGTTTCAGTAAATGATGCAAGACCTGGTGATTTATTATTCTACGGAAATCTACAACACGTAGGAATGTATATAGGAAATGGACAATGGATAGAAGCACCATACTCAGGAGCGTATGTTAGAATATCTAACGTTCCATACAATAAGGTAACTAGAGCTAGAAGAGTTCTTAATTAATTAAAAGGCGAAGATAAACTTCGCCTTTTTGAGTATTTAAAAAATATAAATGGGAAATTAATATCTGTTTTTGGGGGGAGATCTTATGAGGAAAATAAGATTTATTAATGCAGAAGAGAGGTATATAAAATCATTTTGGATAGCTTTTGATACTATTGCATCTGAGAAGAAATATTTAGGTACATCTAGAGCTTTTCCTTTAGATATAACTACTAAATATTTAAGAAGAAGCATTGAAAAAGAAGTGCCATATATTTTTGCTGTAAGAGAAAATAAGGTTATAGGATGGTGTGATTTGCAGCCTAAAGATAATATTACAGCTTCTTTAGGGATAGCTCTTATAAAAGAATATAGAAATCTTGGTATAGGAACAATTATGATTCATAAAGTATTTGAAAAAGGCAGGAAGTATGGGTTTAAAAAAGTATTTTTAGAAGTTAGAAAAAGCAATAAAGTAGCATTAGAATTTTACGAAAAATTGGGCTTTAAGAAGATTAATGTAATAGAAGAGGGCGTAAAAATTGGAAATATAAAAGATGATGTAATTCAAATGGAAAAAGAGCTATAATTAAGAGAAATCTTAAAATTATTTTAAATATTCTTAATAGATACTTAAATATAAATATTTCTCCGTGACTTTTCATATTTAATAAAGGATAATATAATATATGTGAGTATTTTTAGCTATTTTGAGAGGGGAGAAGCATGGTATTAATGCATAAAGTTAAAAGTTTTAACTTTGAATTTATTATAGATACAAAACTAGAAAAGTATTACGACATACTTGTAGACGATGAAATAGCACTATATAGAAGCCCTATAAACGAAAAAGTATATATAGATGCAAAAAATATTATTGAAGATCTAGTTACAGACCTACTACTTGAAGATTTAGGGGAAGACGGTATATATAATGAATTAGTTGATAATATTG
Organism: Clostridium sp. LY3-2; assembly: GCF_024705715.1. Taxonomy (NCBI): domain Bacteria; kingdom Bacillati; phylum Bacillota; class Clostridia; order Eubacteriales; family Clostridiaceae; genus Clostridium; species Clostridium sp. LY3-2. The sequence goes on along the minus strand of NZ_JAMDLQ010000005.1, from coordinate 76,572 downwards.
AAATTCTTTATAGAAAAGGGATAGTTCCAGATGAGATAAACTATAAATTCAACCGTATAAGAAAGGCTTCAAATAATTTTGCGCACCCAGATGCAAAATCTATAGATACGCCAGAATATATACTTATTTCACTTAGGGAATGCTTAAAGTGGTATTTAGATCATTTTAAAGTTCAAATAACTAATGATTATAGTGAATTTGAAAAACCAGACCACAGCAAAATAGAAGACTACGACGAAAGATATAAAGAAATATTAGAAAGCTATGAAAAGTTAAAAGATAAATATGATGAAAGTATAAAACTAAAAGAATCTAGAATAAATGAGCTTAAAAAGAAAGAAGAGTCTTTAGAAGAAAATCTAGAAGACAAAAAAAAGGAGCTCTTAGAAGCTAGAAAACTTATTAGAATTTATGGAAATAAAGAAAAAGAGATAAGTAAGCTTATAAACGACGTAAATGATAATATAACTTTCTTAAAAAATATAGTTACGGATTTAAAAAATACAGAAGTTATAAATAGTATTAATAGAGTTGTCGAAGAAGGAAATAAGAGTGTAATAATAGCTAAAGAAAAAGAAAAAAACCTAATTGAAAATATAAGCCTCCTTGAAGACAAAGTCTTAGAAGGCGTTGATTTAAGAGAACATATTGAAAAAGCAGACAGAGTTAGCTACGAAATAGAACAAGACATAGAAGCTATAAAGCTAGTAGTTAGAAATACTTCTAAAGAAATATTAGATTTAAAAGATGATAAAGAGATAGAAGAATTAGATTTTTCTAGATATCCAGAGTTCTTTAGAGGCTTTTTATGCCTTAAAGGTGACAAACTAAGAGCAAGTTACATACTGTTAGAAAAACTTTCTATTAAAGAACTTATAGAATTTATGGTAAATGGAAAATTTACTAAAACGAGTGTACAAAAGCTTCAAAAGTTTATTTATAACGAAACTTTAAAGTTAGTTTCTTTAAGTGATGAAGAAATAAAACTAAAATTATATTATTCTTTAATGAGATGCGCAAAAGTAACAGAAGGCGTTTTAATTAATGAAAAAGAATTTAAGTTAAACTTAGATGTAGTAATTGAAGAAGCTTACGGAGTTATTGAAAAAAATAAGGATTTTTATTCAGGTGAAGATAAATTAGAAGATATAATTTTTTATTATCTAAATAAGATTTCAGAGAATATAAATAAAAAGTTCAAAAAGCTAGATGCAGTTCAATCAGAAGCTATTATTAACAGAGTTTATAATGGAATAGATGCACTTCCTGAAAATCAAAAAGAAGATTTATTTAAAGAACTTCAGTTAGTAGAACCTACAGAAGCCACAGTTAAATCAACTATAAGAACTTTAGGTCCTTCTAATATTTTAAAATCTTTAATTAAAAGGGAGAGTTATTCTTCATATACTGCATATTCTAGTATGACTTACGGAGTACTTAAGCTTTTAAATGAGAATATGCCTTTTAATTCCTATCCTGGAGCCGATAAATTTTTAAGCTTTTTAACTATGCCTTATTTAATTCAATCACTTATAAACGAAGGCAGTTTTTTAATAGAATCTAAAAGAAAAAGAAAGTTCCAAATTATATCTATCTTAATTTTAAGCGTTACACTAGATGAAATAATAAATAGTGATAAAGAGCAGGTAGAAAAAGGGTATGAAGACCTTAAAGAAGCTTGGAGACTTTTATATAACGATTATTTATCTTTAGAAGATGAATGGAATGAAGTTAGTGATAATCTAGAGGCTATTAAAAGCATAGAAGATGAATTAAAATCTAAATTAGACATCCACAGAGAAAAGATAGAAGAAATGAGAAATGTCTTAAAAAATCAAAAGGCAGAACTTAAGGGAGTTATTTTAAATTCTGATAGAGTTAGACTTTTAGATGGTTATTTTGATTACGATAAAGATAAAGATAAATTAAAAAGATTTATAATGGCAAAAAATTATAATAGAAAAAATGGTATATTAAAGCAGCTTGTCTTTAAAGCAAAAAATGAACTTAGAATAAGAATAGTAAAAGAAGATATTAAAAAACATGAAGATAGGCTTGTAGAACTTGCAATAGAGAACACTCACTTCAGATTTGAAACTGAATTACTTAGGATTACAATATCTGATATAGAAGAAGAAAAAATATTAAGAGACAAAACTAAAGAAGAAATAAAGCAGTATCAAAGTGACTACAAAGAGGCTATTTATGAAAAAAAAGAAATAGAATGTAGAATTGAAAAGATAAAACGAGAATATTTTGATATTTGTTTGGAATAATTTAAATAATGCGATAAATTACAAAAAAGGACTAATTTATCGCATTATTTTTTGTTATATTTTTAAAAGTGTTAAAATTAATAAAAGAGAGGAGCGAAAGAGGAATGGATAATTTAATTATGCTAGAAGATGTTTTTAGTAAAAGAAATGAATTAAATGAACTAAAAAAAAGATACATTGATTTATTTGAAAAAAAAGAAGCATTATTAACAAAAGAAAAAGTATTTTTAGAGAATTTATATATAAGAAAATTTGGCGAACTTCTCAAAGAACGATTAGAAACAAGTATAAGATACGAAAGATTAAAAAAAATATTAGAATATTCGCTAGAGAGCGAAGGAGATTTAAAAAATATAGACGAAATTATAGCTGACGATTTAGAGGACTACTACATAGATTTAGAGAGATTTAAAGAAAAAAAGCTTCAGTCAGAAGGAAGTAATAAACTACTTATAACTACAGATGAAGAGATAGAAAAAGTTTCGGAATTATTTAAACATATAGCGCTAAAGATAAGCCCAGAAATTCATGAAACAGAAGAAAAAGAGAGAAGGCTTTGGAAGATATCAAAAACTGCCTACAAAGAAAATGATATAATGACATTGTTTTTTATAAAAGATGTTATAGCAGATGTTAACGTAGATAAAGAGGAGAGAGTTAAAGAGTTAAATTCTAAAATAGAAGAACTTAAAATAAGAATTTTTGAACTGCAAAATTCAATATATTATATTAAAACAGAATTTCCTTTTGATATAAAAGATGAAATAGAAGATATCTTTTATATTCAAAAAACTAAGGATACATTAAAAAAAGATATTAGTGAAATGAAGATACATATTGAAAACATGAATAAAGAATTAAATGGAAGATTAAATATAGACCTTTAAAAAGTAGCTAAGTGCTACTTTTTTTCTTTTAGTTGCAAAAGGATAAGATAACTTATATTATAGATAAGGACAAAAGATAATTGGAGGATAAGAAACATGGAAAATATTAAAATACTTGCAGTTTGCGGGTTTGGGATTGGAAGCAGTCTTATATTAAAGATGAATATAGGAAAAGTTTTAGAGGAAGATGGAACTCAAGCTGAAGTTAGTAATACAGATATATTAACTGCACCTAGCGAAAAGTGTTCATTTATAGTTACTTCTGAAGGATATAAGAGAGAACTAGAAGGAAAGGTTAGCGTTCCTGTTATAGTTGTAGATAGATTTTTCGATAAAAATGAAATAAGAGAAAAGATTAATTTAGGAATTGAAAAAATCAAATAGGATGTGTTAGAACTTGGAATTTATAAATTTTTTAGTTACAGATATTTTTAGAAAACCACCTCTTTTTTTAGGAATAATTGCAATGCTTGGACTTATTCTTCAAAAAAGGGGTATAAGTGATATAGTTAAGGGAACTATCAAAACTATAATCGGTGTAATTATTTTAACAGAAGGAGTTAATATAATAGTTAAATCTATAGAACCTTTAGGAAAGGCTTTTACTAGCATTTTTTCACTTGCAGGAACTAACGAATTAAAAGACGTTATACCTATGAATAATTTTATAGATACATACGGATCGTATATTGGAATTATTATGGTTTTAGCCTTTATTATTAATTTACTTTTTGCAAAATTTACAAAAATGAAAAGTATATTTTTAACGGGGCATATCTTCTTTTGGATGGCATTTATATGTTTAGCATCAGGAGTTTATGGAGGGCTTAAAGGCTTTAATTTAATATTATTTTCAACTATATTTTTAAGTATTTATATTATAGTATCCCCTATGCTTATAAAGCCTTTTGTAAAAAAGGTTACAGGAGATGATTCTTTTACTATAGGACACACTACTGTGTTTTTAAGTTTAATTGGAGCTTTAGCTGGAAAAGCCTTTGGAAACAAGGAAAAGTCTATTGAAGATATTAATTTACCTAAGAGCCTAGACTTTTTAAGAGATACTACTATTATGACTGGAATAGTTATGTTTTTAGTTTATTTAGTTACGTCTTTAGTTTTAGGTTTTGAGGGAAGAAGCAGTATTTTTGGAGTAGAAAACGCTAGAATATCTTCAAGTATAGTATTTTCTATAATGCAGGGATTAACTTTTGGTGCAGGACTTACGATTTTACTAATGGGAGTAAGGCTTATGATATCTGAAATAGTTATATCTTTTAAAGGGATTGCAGATAGATTTATTAAAGATTCAATACCTGCTTTAGATATACCTGTGATTTTTCCCTATTCGCCAAATGCACTTTTAATAGGGTTTATTGTATCTATGATATCTTCTATAATTACTATATTTATAATAGGATATTTCAAATTAACTAATATAGCAATAATTCCTTTAACTGTAGCCTGCTTTTTTGATGCAGGGCCTGCTGCTATATTTGGAAATGCAACAGGGGGAAGAAGAGGGGCTATTATTGCATCAGTTTTATCTGGAGTGCTTTTAATAGTGTTTAACGTGATATCTATAAAGGTTATGGGAAATATAGTACCAGATTTTCTTCAAGCTTTTGGAGGAAATGATTTTTCAATTTGGGCTATCATAATGAGTTTATTTAACTAAAACAAGGCTATTGCACTTTTTGTGCAATAGCCTTTGTTTTTAATCTCTAATTTTAATTCCATTTGCTTTAACTACGGCTTTGAAAATGTAAAAATTATTAGTAATTTTACTTAATTTTTTATTATTTAAAGTAGAAAATTGGAGAATAAACAAATAATTATTTATGTGTTAGAATATGGAAAAAATATATTTGTAGGGTTATAATTAGGTTAGATGATTTTGGGGCACAAATAAGGAGGAAATTAGAATGGAAAAGGTTAAAATAGCATTACTTGGGCTAGGTAATGTTGGTAGAGGAGTTTGGATGATTTTAGACTCTAATAAAGAAGAGATCGTAAAGCGCTCTGGCTATGATGTAGAGATTTCTAAAATATTAGTAAGAGATAAGGACAAAGAAAGAGGCGTTGACGTACCAAAGGAATTAATAACTACTGATTTTAACGAAATATTAAATGACGAGTCAATTAAAATAGTTATAGAAGTTATGGGCGGAATTGAACCTGCAAGAGATTATATGATTAAATCTATGGAAAAAGGAAAACATATAGTAACTGCAAACAAGATGCTTCTAGCAACTGGAGGGGACGAGCTTTTTGAAATGGCAGACTCTATGGGGGTTATGTTCCAATACGAAGCTAGCGTTGCAGGAGGGATTCCTATTATTCAAGGAATTAATGAAAGCCTTACTGCAAATAAGATTAAAGAGATGTATGGAATTATTAACGGTACTACTAATTATATTTTAAGTAAGATGGAACTTGAAAACTTAAGTTTTGAAGAGGCTTTAAAGGGAGCTACAGAAAAAGGATATGCAGAAGCAGATCCAACATCAGATATTGAGGGGTTTGACGCACAGTACAAGCTTGCAATTCTTTCATCTTTAGCTTTTGGAACTAAGATAGATGTAGAAAATGTATATAGAGAAGGAATAACTCATATTCAATCTATAGATATGGAATATGCTAAAGAATTTAAAATGGCAGTAAAATTACTTGCTATAGTAAAAGACGTAAATGGTAAATTAGAGATGAGAGTTCACCCTACTATGATTCCAAGAAATCATCCTTTAGCGAATGTATATGATTCTTTTAATTCAGTTTTAGTTAAAGGTAACGCTGTTGGAGATTTAATGTTTTATGGAAGAGGTGCTGGAGATTTACCTACAGGAAGTGCTGTTGTAAGTGATATGATTAATATATTAAAACTTGGAATTCATTCAGATAATATCCAGTCTGTTGTTAAAAATAATCTTTGGGATAAAAAGATTAGAAGTATAGAAGGGGTTCATAGCAAATATTATATAAGAACTTCTGTGGTGGACGAGCCTGGAGTTTTAAGGGATATAACTGGAATTTTAGGGGACCATGATATAAGTTTAAGATCTGTAATTCAAAAGGGACAAAATAAAAAAGGCGAATTAGTTACTCTTGTTTTAGTAACTCATAGAGCTAAAGAGATTCAAATTATAGATGCTATAGATGAGATTTATGAACTTAGAACTGTTAAAAAAATTGATAATATTATAAGAATTGAAGAGTTTGAGGAAGAATAGACTATAAATAAGGCCTAGCATATTAAATTGCTAGGCTTTTTTTTGATGGGAAGAATTATTAATAAAAAAAGAACAAAATATGAAAAAATAAATAAAATATATAGTATTAAATAACTCTTTATGATATAATGATAACAATATAAAGGTGAGGAGATAAATATATGAATGTAGATAATGATTTTAGTAACGTTTCGGATTTTTTTTCAAAGGTAAAAAAAGATAAATTCAAAAGAAAACCAGCAAGCTTTAAGGGATTTATAAAATACTTAATAATTGCATATATAATTGCAGCTGTTTATTTATTTTTTAGTAGTAGATTAATACTTGACCCAAGCTTAAGCTTAGTTTATATAATAGGGCCATTTATTTTAGTTTCAATTGGCTATGGAATAATTCACTTAAGTAAAAAATATATAATGGCAGGTGCTGTAGTAATTGCTTTATATGTAGCTGGGTCTATAGTATTTAGTCCTCTAGTAGATTATAAAGCACATAGAAATTTAATAGGTAATATAACTGATGTTGAGTTTTCAAATAAGATTGAGCATATTGATTTAAAACAATTACCGACGATAGACGAAGAACTTGCAGGTAAACTTGCAGACAAAAAGTTAGGGGAGATACCTAGCCTTGGAAGTCAGGTTTATATAGGGGATTTAGATCTTCAAAGTATAAACGGTGAGTTATATTACGTTGCGCCTTTAGAGCATTCTTCAATATTTAAATGGTTTACTAATAGAGAAGGTACACCAGGATATATTAAAGTAAGTGCAACAAATCAAAATGATGTAGAACTTGTGACTGAATTAAATGGAAAAGATATAAAAATTAAGTATTTAGAATCAGCATTTTTATTTAGTGATTTAGATAGAGCTGCATTTTTAAGGGATATGAAAGCTGGACATACTGACTACACTTTTGAGTTAGATGATGAAGGTAATCCTTTCTGGGTAGTAACAAGATATGATAATGCTATAGGATTTACAGAAGCTAAGCCTATTGGTGCATTAATAATAGATGCGCAAACTGGTGAATCAAATACTTATGATATAAAGGACATGCCAAAGTGGGTAGATAGAATTCAACCTATGGAACTTGTTAAAAAGCATATTGATAAATGGGGAACTTTAGTACATGGTGTATTTAACTTTAGTGATAAAGATAAGTTAAAAACTACTGAGGGAATGAATTTAATCTATAATAACAATGAATGTTATTATTATACTGGAATAACTTCTGTAGGAAATGATGAAGGTTTAGTAGGATTTACTTTAACTAATACTAGAACTGGGGAAACTACTATGTATAAGACAGCTGGCGCAACAGAAGAGGCTGCGATGAAATCAGCAGAAGGTAAAGTTCAACAATATAGCTATAAGGCAACTTTCCCATATTTAATAAATATTCAAAACGAGCCAACGTATTTTACAACTTTAAAAGATTCAAATGGACTTGTTAAAAAATATGCTATGGTTAACGTTAAAAATTATAATACGGTAGCAGTTGGGGATAGCCTTCAATCAACTTTAAATAAGTATTTAGAGGTATTAACTGATACAAACATTTCTTTAGAAGGAAGCAATAGTGCAAAAACTATAGATGGAGAAATTGAAAGAATTGGACTTGTTATAAAAGAAGGGTCTAGTATTTATGACATTAAATTAAAGGGAGTAGATAAGATTTTCTCTGTTTCTACTGAAACTTCAAGAGAAGTAGCTTTAAGTAAAGTAGGGGATAAGGTTAGCATTGAATATATTAATTTAGGTGATAACAGATATATAATTGTTAATTCTTTTAAAAATAGCTCAAATGCTCCAAAAGCTTCTGAAAGTTTAGAGAAAAATGAAGATAAATTAACTAAAGAAGTAAAAGAGTAATTTTAAAAGCAGGAGAAATCCTGCTTTTTTTATTTTTGTGGACTAGAGAAATACCATTATAATCCAATGAGGGTGGATTAAACATAAAAATAAAAAAATTTAAAAAAGCTACATCATTGTTACGAGATATTGTTGGTATTACAAAGTCTAGGGTCAAGCCATAAATTTTATAAGTAGTACAAGTTAAATAAATAGACCAAACTTAAAATATTAATAAGTAATATATAGAACAATCTCATCATTTAAATTAATTTTAAGCAAAAAATACTGCTTATTAGATTAGATAGAATTGTATGTTTTTCAACAGATCCTTCATAAATGTAGACAAACCAATTTAGATATAATTGAAGATACTTACTAGCGACGCTTCTAAATTTTCTAAGCCATCTTCTTAAATGCAAAATAAATTCAGAACAGTTTAGCATTAATTCTTCACCAAATTCTTTAGATACTTGAAGTTCTTTACCCTTATGAAGAATTTGATTGAATTTTTTAGATATTATATATGAAAATTTATCTTTACCTGGAAAGAAATAAGTATTATAAATAGGATTAAATGATTTTAAAAGAATATCTAATGCTTCTTTTGATGGAGTTGTAGTATTAAAAGCTACTTTAGCTAAAGAGTATCCATTCTTATTAATAGTTGTTGTTACAAAAATATTTTTACGACTTTTTATAGTGCATACTGGGGGAGTCTTTTGCCCTTTAAAATTTTCTTTGAATTTAGTATGTCTCATTGCAGTAATTATGTGAGTTCTTCTAGAGTCAGTATATTTATTTATGTGATTTAGGATTTTATGTCTCCATCTAAATGAAGTCTCTATACAGATTCCAAGTTTGTTAGAACACTCTCGTATAGTTGCACCAGATAACATAAGGTTTGTGTATTTAGTCCAAAGTTCAGTTGATTTTTTAGTATTATGCCAAACTAAGCCAGTACCTTCATTAAAAGTTTTTAAGCAATCTTTACACTGATAACGTTGGACACTTTTATATTTTCCGTATTTTATAAAATGCACTGAATTACAATGTGGACAATTAAAAGTATGTACCATAAACTCACCTCTTTAATAATTAATTAGTTTGATTATGGACATTAATTTTTGAATTTATTCAGAAATTTAAAAATAAAATACCAACAATTAAGCAAAACAATGTTATAGTTTTTTGATTTTTTTTAATAAACTTTATTAACACTAGGAGAGAACCTGGACATTAAAACCTTATATCCCTTTAATTATCATAGTAAAATGATATAATGATAAAGGAATTATAGAGGAAATTTAAATACAAAGGACTAGGAGCTTCAAATAATGAATTTTATCAATCATTTTAAAACTATTACAAATCATAAAATGCTAGTTATGAAATACTGCTTTAAATTAGGTATGTATAAGCAAGGGCTACTTCACGATATGTCTAAATACACCCCTACAGAGTATAAGGCAGGCATAAAATATTACAAGGGTAATGTAAGTCCAAATGGAGTGCAAAAGGAAGTAGAGGGCTTGTCAACCGCATGGCTACATCATAAAGGAAGAAATAAACATCACTTTGAATATTGGATAGATTATGGCAAAAATCCGAAAGAGGGACTTAAGGGTATGAAAATGCCAAAGAAATATATAGTAGAAATGTTTGTAGACAGAATAGCTGCATCTAAAAACTACTTAAAAGATAAGTATGATGAATCGGCTCCTTTAAAATATTACGATGAGAGAAAAGAATATTACGTAATGCATAAAGATACTAAAGAATTATTAGAAAAATTATTAATAATGCTTTCAGAAAAAGGGGAAGACCAAACATTTAAATATATTAAAAGAGAAATATTATAAACAAAAACTTCGTTTTGTGTTTATGTGTGGGAATAATTTACAATTAATAAAAATAAACCTATAATAATTATAATATAGTTGTTAGAGGTGATGATATGGGAAACTTAGATATTAAAGGCCTAAAAAAAGTAGCGTTATTCTCTCTTATTTGGATTATAGCTTTATTTGTATTTGCATTTATAATAACAGGGGTTTCAACTTACAACTTTGATGACACTTTATTTGTTCTTGGAATAATTGTTTTCTTGATTGGAGTTTTATCAAATATTTCAGGAGAACCTATGGGATTATCTATGCAGTCACTCGGAAGTATTAATGCACAGCAAGTGGCAAACGCAAACTTAGAAGTTAAAAAATTAGAAGAAGAAAAACTAAAGAACGTAAAAGCTACGCTAAAAGAAGGGTTTAACTCATATTCAATGGTTTTAGCAGGGGCGATTTTAATAATAGTAAATTTCATGATGTAAAAAATGTACCTAGCAAGAGGGAGAATATAAGATTTTAACCCTTTGTTAGGTACATTTTTTATTAATATCTGTTTTCTTTTAAGTGTTTTTCAATAAAGAAAATTGGTGATATTAATATAAATATTTGCACTATAAAAAATGCAATAAAAGTGTATTCGGTTTTTATATTAAGTAAATAAAAAGTTAAAGGTATAATGAAGTTTACTATTGATAGTATAATCCACCCTTCGCCAAGTTTTCTTTGAGCGTAATCCCAAGATTTTTGGCTTTCTTTAGAACGTTTTGTTCTATAACCTATAAAATTATTTATAGTTTTAGGAGGATTCAATAAAAGTAATACTCCTGCAATTAGCATAATCAAAGGTATCAGTATTAAAGGTATTAAAACACTATGAGTCATATAACCATCTCCCTTAATTCCATTATAAACCTTTTTAAAGAAAGAAAATTTGAACCTTTATTTAAAAAAGTGTTTACAAAAAATGGCGAGGATAATAACATAAAGGTAAAGTAAATATTATTTTAAACTAAGTGAAAAGAGGTGTTATATATGATTTACTTAAATGGTAGAGGAGTATATATAAATAAATTTCCAAATGGAGAGTCTAGAATTGAAACAGAAGGTCTAAAAATCGAAAAAGAAAATATAATAAAACTTAAATTTGAAGACGATAAAGATATTGCAAGTTTAATATTTTTAAAGGGACATTTAGATGATTTAGGATTAGAGACAAGCTTAGAATTACTTTACATTCCTTACAGTAGAATGGATAGAACTGAAGGATTAAATATATTTACTTTAAAATATTTTGCAAGGTTAATAAACAGCCTAAACTTTAAAGAAGTGAAGGTTTATGAAGCTCATTCAGATGTTTCTTTAGCTTTAATAGATAAAGTTAAAAATGTAGAGATGACTAAAGTTTTAGTGCATAGTGTTTTAGAAGGTATAAGACATAAAGAAAAGGTTTATCTAGTTTATCCAGATGAGGGTGCTAGAAAAAGGTACGAATCAAAAATAGACTACGATAAAGTTATTACAGCTTCAAAAGATAGGGATTTTGAAACTGGTGAAATCAAGAGTATAGAAATAAATGGAGAAATCGAAGAAGGTGGATTTGATTGTATTATAGTCGACGATCTTTGTTCTAGAGGGGGAACATTTATTTTAATAGCTGAAAAGCTTAAAAAGATTGGAGCTAAAAAGATATATTTAGTAGTGACACATTGTGAAAATACAGTTTTTGAAGGTGATTTATTAAAGGGAGACCTTATTGAAAATATTGTTACAACTAACAGCATTTTAGATAGGCAAGATGATAAGATAATAATTAAAAATATTATTTAAATTAAAGGATGGTTTTAGTATGAGAAAATTATTAGTAGTTATAGATTATCAAAATGACTTTGTTACAGGTGCTTTAGGTTTTAAAAAAGCAGAGGAATTAGAAAATGGAATCTATAAAAAGGTAAATGAATATTTAAAATCAGGCGATAAAGTCTTATTTACTTATGACACTCACTACGATAATTATTTAGAAACTAGAGAGGGAAAAAACTTACCTGTGATTCATTGCACCTTAGGAAGTTTAGGTCATGAGTTATATGGAAAGCTTAAAGAATTTAAAGAAAGAGAAAACACTATTCATTTAAATAAAGAAGCTTTTGGTATATCTCCTGAAAATATGATTAAACTAAGAGAAGAATTTAAAGAAGTTGAATCTATTGAACTTTTAGGAATAGTAAGTAATATTTGTCTTATTAGTAACGTAGTAACTTTTCAGTCAACCTTTATTAATTCAAATATTAAAGTATCAGGGGAGCTTTCTGCAAGCTTTGATGAAGAACTTCACACTAAAGCTTTAGATGTAATAGAGTCTCTTGGAGTAGAGGTTAGCAGATAAAAAGTTTCGTTACAGAAATTTTACTTAAATTAAAAGAGATATTTTACTAAAGTGATGGTAAAATAGTCAATAGAGGAAAATAAATCTATCTAAAAAGTGATTTTAGGAGTGAAAAAATATGAGAAAAGATTTTAACGCAAAATTAGTAAAAGACGAAATAATAAAATGGATAAAAGATTATTTTGAAAGCTCTAACGGAAAAGGTGCAGTTGTTGGAATAAGCGGAGGAAAAGACAGTACTGTAGTTTCAAAACTTTTAGTTGAAGCTTTAGGAAAAGATAAAGTGTTTGCAGTGCTTATGCCAAACGGAGAACAAAAAGACATTAACGACAGCCTAAGAGTTGTAGAAAACTTAGGAGTTTCATATAAAGTAGTTAATATAGAAAAAGCATACAAAGGTTTCTTAGAGGAAATAGAAGTAGATTGTGATTTTAAAATTGCAGACCAACCTAAAACTAACATACCTCCAAGACTTAGAATGACAACTCTTTATGCTATAGCAGGAACTTTAGGCTTTAGAGTAGCTGGTACTGGAAACAAATCAGAAGGATTTGTAGGATATTCTACAAAATGGGGAGACGGAGCTCACGACTTTAACCCTATAGCAGATTTAACAACAGAAGAGGTTGTAGCTGTAGGTAAAGAATTAAATTTACCAGAAGATTTAATAAATAAAGCACCAAGCGACGGATTAACAGGAAAAACTGACGAAGATAACTTAGGATTTACTTACAAGCAAATAAACGAAGTTATAGATAACGGAACTTGCGGCGATAAAGAATTAGATAAAAAAATACTTCAAAGACACGAATGGAACAAACACAAAACAGAAGCTATTCCATTCCCAAAAGTAAAATAAGATGGAAAAAGTAATTTGTCCTATTTGTGGAAGTGAGATGCATGAAGACAAAAATGCATACGACAACAACCTATATGGTAAGAAATACTATAAGTGTGATGAATGCGGACACAAATACGCTAAAATAAATTAAAGAAGAGGATGGAATCAATTTTGATTTCATCCTCTTTTAATTAAGTTAGATTTTATAACTTAGTCCATGAGCTATCGCTACCTGGAACTGAATTAGTCCACCAGGCAGCTTTATACTTTACCCCGTTGTATAAAACAACATCACCTCCGTTATAAGCCTTTCCAGGAACGTAATTTACGCTCCCGTCTTCATTTGGAGTAACTACTTGTTCCCATACTGCACTAGTACCTGGAGTTTCTCCTTTAGTCCACCATTTAGCTTTGTAAGTTATACCTTTATAAACTACAGTATCACCTGTATTATAAATTTTACTTGCATCATAAGTGTCTTTTGAAGGTTCTGGAGGAGTAACTTCTCCTATTTTTACAACTACTGAAGTTTTAGCTTCTGTAGATTTAGTTCCATTAGTTAAAACTATTTTATAGTTGTAAGTTCCATTAACCTTATCTTTTACGGCATAATCGATTTTAGTTTCATTTGCACTTGTTCCATCAACTTTTCCTTGTTTAACTAAAACGTCATTTTCATATAAAGTATAGTCAGTTGCATTACTACCCGCTGGAATAGTTGAATTTATAGTGTAAGCACCGTCAGCTGAATTTGCTTCATCTGAAACTATACTTGGAACTTTTAAATCTTTAGAAGGTTCTGGGTCTGGATTTGGAATAACATTTTTACCAACTGGATTACAGCCGTTAAAAGTAATATTTCTAACTCCAGAGAAGCAAAGACCTATCATACCTTGAACTTCTATAGAAGCACCTGGGTCTATTCCTTGCCAAGCTCCACCTGTTATAGTTACAGTATCGAAATCTGTACCTTTTTTAACAGTTGCAGTTCCGCCCCAAGAAGATTTGTATTCAGCAGATTTTGGTAAGTCAAAGCTTACTGTCCAACCGCCGTCGATTTTCTTATCTGAATAGTTAGTGATTTTTAATGAATAAGTGTAGTTAGGGTGGTCATACACTCCTTTTAAAGTAACATCTACAGGAGTTTTTGGAAGGTTTGAAACCTTGTCATCTGTAAGAGTTTCTTTGCAAGGACCTATTTTATTTAAACCATCTCTTAAAGTCTTAGTTAAAGTATTACCGAAAGTATATTTACCTTCGTTTACTTTGTTTGAACCTGGAACGTAATTAGGGTTTTCGCCGTAGTCACCATTCATAACCCAAATTAAAGCTCCACCTAGGTTTTTATCTTGAATATATTTAACTCTTTCGTTTATAGATTGAGTATCTTCAAAAGATAAGAATACTTTTTCGTTGTCTTGCCAGTAGTGAGGTACCTTTCCAGCATCATCCCAATACTTTTTAAAGTTTGAATCTTTGTCAGCTAAGTTTAAAATATGCCAAAGAGGGTTAGCACCAGCAGGTTCTAAAACACCATCACCGTTTAAGTCATCACCCCAAACATTATATTTTCCTGAAGCTGGAGTTTTACTCTTACCGTGAAGACCGTTTGTTCCACCAGTTACATTTTCCCAACCACGAGAGTAGTAAGGGATACCCATAAGGATTTTTTCAGGTGGAAGTACACCTCTATAGTATCTGTAAGCCCAATCCATATTTAGAGTTGGCATAAGCATACTTAAAGTTTCAGTATCCTTTGGATCTGGGTAAATATTTGCTAAGTTTTCAACAAACTCGTTCCAACCACCGTGGAAGTCGTATGACATTACACTTAAAAAATCTAATTCTTTAGCATAAGAGTTATCAGAAACTCCGCCAAGAACCCAAGAAGAAGCAGTAACAGCAGCAGTTAATAAATAATTTTTACCATCTTGTTTTGAAGCTGCATCTAATTTTTTTCTAAGTTCTTTCATCATAACGTTATATCTTTCGTTGATTTTAGCTCTTCTAGGTTCCGATACGTCAGAATCAGCAGGGTTTCCACAAGTTGGAGTAGATGAAGGGTATTCAAAGTCTATATCGATTCCATCAAATCCATATTGTCTTATAAAATCAACACAAGAATTTGTAAATGTATCGATACCTGCATCTGTATCCATCATAGTATAGAATCCTCTAGAACCAGCCCACCCCCCAACAGACATTAAAAGCTTTACATCAGGGTATTGCTTTTTCATAACTTGCATCACATTAAAGTGACCTTTGTATGGAAGAGTTTTATCAAGTTCTATTTTCTTACCGTTATGAGTTAATTCATGTCCTTCAAAAGTTTCTTCGATAGCAGCTTTCTTATCTCCAAAAGTAATTTTGTTAGTTTTTTCATCTACCATACAGAAAGAGTATTGAATGTGAGTTAATTCTTCCCATTGCAAGTCAGCTACATCAAAATAACCTTGAGCTTCACTTTTGTAAGCCCACTCTGGGAAGTAACCTACAATCTTTCTGTTTAAATCTGCAGCTTGAGCCTTAGTTTCGACTTTTACATCCTTGGGCTTTGTTTCAGTAGCATTTGCAGTAGTTGGAGAAGATAGCATACTGCAAGTCATAGCTACAACTACAGCACTAGAAAAAAATCTAGAAAATTTCTTTAAGACCAATTTAATTCCCCCTTTTATTAAATTATTATTAGATAATTAAAAAGTTTTTAAAGCTTTATCCAAGAAGAGTCACTACCTGGAACTGAGTTTGTCCACCAAGCTGCTTTATATTTTGCTCCGTTATAATTAACTATATCACCTCCGTTATATGCTTTCCCTGGAACGTAATTTACGATCCCATCCTCACCTGGGAGTAACTACTTCTTCCCATACAGCACTTGAACCTGGGATTTCTCCTTGAGTCCACCATTTAGCTTTATAAGTTTTTCCGTTATAAGATACTATATCGCCTGTGTTATAAACTTTAGTTTTATCGTAAGCATTGTTTACGATTTCTTTTATAACAGTTATAATTCTTGAAGCAGTTGTTATATTTCCGTGACTATCAGTAACAGAGTAAGTTAAAGTGTATTTTCCTTCTTTTGTGTTATCTACAGTGCCTGCTATAGATATTTTAGAAGTTAAATTACCATCTTCTATATCATTTGCTGTAACTCCAGACTTTGGATCAAAGCTTCCGTTTAACTTTATAGTTAAGTCAGTTACACCACTTAATGTTGGTTTGTTATTTTCAGGTTTTGGAGCTTCTTTAACTGATATTACTCTAGTTTGAGTAGTAGTTTCATTTTTACTATCAGTAACAGAGTAAGTTATAGTGTAATCTCCAAGTTTTGTATTATCAACAGAACCAGTAACTTTTATTTTAGAAGTTAAATCTCCGTCTTCTTTATCAGAAGCTGTAACTCCTTTTAAAGGGTCAAAGCTGTCATTTAAATATATAGTTGAATTATTTATCCCTTGAAAAGTAGGTTTACTATTTACGTTTACATTACTCCCAAATAGCAGTTGTTTAGAAAGTTCAGGTCCATTTTGAGTAATTCTTTGAGACATAGAAATCTCTTTTACGTTAGATAAATCTTTTGGAGCAGCATCAGTTGAAAGTTGCATAGTATATGAAGCACCTTGATTTATAAGCTTACCTGAATAAACTTTTGCTAAATCAATTACAGCATAATCTCCTTCATAAGTTATACCACTAACGTTAGAGTCTCCGCCAGTTATTTTAAGTCCGTCAGTTTTAATATAGAATTTTGCATTTTTAATAGTTTCAGCAGTTTTTTCTACAGACTGTAAAACTTCACCTTTTTCATCTACTTTTTCATTATTTTTAATAGTTAAATTATAACCCCCTTTATCACTCCAAGATTCCTTATAAGTAGTTACAGTACAAGTTATATCTAAATCTTCGTAAACTATTTCATGTTTAGGTAGAGCAGCATCTCCGTATAATCCTTTTTTAGTTGCAGTAGTTAATTCTCCGCGAACTGTAGAATTATTAATAGGAGCATCTTGAGAAGCCATCCAAGCTATCATTCCACCTAAGTTCTTTTGATTTACGTAGTTAGTTTTTTCTCCGATAGATTTAACGTTATCGTAAGTGAAGAAAGCGCCAGTTGAAGAGTCGTAAAGGTAAGGGGCTTTTGCAGTATCATCCCAGTATTCTTTAAGTCCAGGATAAGCTTTTTTTAGTTCTGCTAATTTTCTGTATGGCCAAACGCCTCCGCGTCTACCACCGTCTCCATCTTTTACAGGTGCGTAGTTATTAGCACCAGAAGTTGGAGTTCTATCAGCATCTTGATTTACCTTTTGAACTTCTTTAAATAAACCAGGATTATTTTTATCTACATCTCCGCCAGTAGATTTTTCCCATCCTCTAGTATAGTAAGCTGCACCAACAACTATTTTTTCAGGTTCAGCTCCTTTTTTGATTAAATAATTTACGCTTTCATCAACAGAAAGTCCTTTTCCTTTATATGGGTCATTGGGATTAGAATAAAGACCAGTTTGATGTCCTGTGATTGGATCCCAAGCACCTCTCATATCGTAAGTCATAATGTTTGCAAAATCTACAACATTAAATAATGCGTCAACATCTATTCCTTCATCAATTTTAGCTATAGGTGCAGGAAGCGCAACTGATAACTCATATTCTTTTCCTTGACTCTTTTCTTGAGTATCTAAAGCAGTTCTAAAAGCTTGTAATAGCTTAATATAATTTGCTTTATCTTCAGGTTTAGAGTTTGGAGTACCTTCATCGTTTTGGTTATCAACTTTATCTGCAGCTCTTACAGAACAAGGATATTCCCAGTCTAAGTCAACGAAGTCCATATTAGTGTATTTTATAAAATTAAGAACATTATTAACTAAATTCTTAGTTTTTTCCGGACTTGCAGCAACTTCTGAGAAATCACCAGATTTTGACCAACCTCCAAGTGAGATACCGATTTTTAAGTTTGGATTTTTTGCTTTAAGTTCCTGAAAAGCTGCTAGAAGACCAGCATTTGCATCTCCCCAAGTAACTCCATCCATTCCAACTGGAGCTTCAACTGCAGCACCTTTATCAGTAAAGATTAAGTTACCGTTTGCATCAAAGTCCATAAAAGCAAAGTTTAAGTGAGTTAATTGATCAGCTGGGATATCTTTAGGGTAGAATTGTTCTTCACCTCCCCAGATAGACCAATCTCCATAGTACATAACATTTCTTTTTTGTGTTTGCTTTTGTTCTACTGATTTACCATCTTTAGTATTGCTTATAGGTAGTGCCAAAGTTGTAGTGCTACCAATTAAGACAGAAGTTAAGGTAGCGCATGCAATGAATACTTTTACATGTTTCTTAAAGGCTCTTTTTGCCATATAAAACACTCCTTTACTAAAATTTGTAAATTACAATTAAAATATAGCACAACAAAAATTGCTTGTCTATAATTTATTTGAATTTTCTGAAAATTATTTTTTGAAAATTTTAAAATGATTTACATTCATGAAAAAGAGTAATAAATAAATTATAGAATTAGTAATTTAATAAGTTGAATGATTATCGTTTTCTTGATGAAATTTGAGGAAATTAAAAGAAATAACAGGTAAAGGCCGTTTATTATAACATCTATAATTCGAGTTTTTGAAATGAGTTTTTGTGTATAAATAAAATTGAGTTTAATAATAAATTAACTTTCAAAATAAAGGATGAATAACAAAAAAGCTACCCATCCTTTTAAAATTATTTAATAAGTATCCAAGATTCATCGCTTCCAGGGATAGAGTTTGTCCACCAAGCTGCTTTATAAGTTTTACCTTTATAAATAGTAGTTTCTCCGCCATTATAAGCTTTATCCTTTACGTAAGTATCTTTAGAAGAATCAGGTTTAGTTTCTGGCTTTGTTTCAGGTTTAGTTTGATCTTCTGGTTTTGAAGGCTCTGTAGGTTTATTAGAGTCTTCTGGTTTTGTTTCTGGTTTAGCAGGAGTTTCTTTATTTTCTCCTTTAAATAAGATTTGTTTTCCAAACTCAGGGCCTTTTTCTGTTATCCTTTGAGTTAAGTAAACTTCTTTTAATGAACTTAAATCAGTAGGCGCTTTTGAAGTATTTAAAGTCATAGTGTAAGTTGCACCTCTATCTATAAGTTTTGCAGAGTATATGCTACCTAAATCTATAACTGCATATCCATCTTTGTGAGTGATATTTCCTACAGTGTAGTCTCCAGAATTTATATCTAATCCTTCAGTTTTAATATATATTTTTGCGTTTTTAATAGTTTCAGCAGTTTTTTCTACCGATTCTAAAACTTCACCTTTTTCATCAGCTTTTTCGTTATTTTTAATACTTATAGTGTAGCCGCCTTTGTCGCTCCAAGATTCTTTAAAAGGTTTTACAGTGCAAGTTAAATCTAAATTATCATATTTAATTTCGTATTCTTTAAGTTTTGAACTTCCAAATAAACCTTCTTTTGAAGCGTTTGTAAGTTCTCCTCTGACAGAAGAATTATCTATAGGCGCATCTTGAGATGACATCCAAGCTATCATTCCTCCTAAGTTTTTAGAGTTTACGTAGTTACATTTTTCTTTTATAGATTTTACGTTATCGTAAGTGAAAAATGCACCTGACTCTGAATCGTATAAATAAGGAGCTTTTGCAGTATCATCCCAGTATTCTTTAAGTCCTGGGTAATCTTTTTTAAGCTTATCTAAATTTCTGTAAGCCCAAACCCCTCCAAGTCTTCCTCCGTCACCAGACTTACAAGGGAAGCCGTTTTTAGCACCGGATGTTAAGGTTTGGTCTGCATCTTTATTAACTTTTAAAACATCTTTAAACAGACCAGGGTTATTTTTATCTACATCTTTACCAGTTGATTTTTCCCATCCACGAGAGTAGTAAGCAGCACCTACAACAATCTTAGAAGGGTCAGCACCTTTTTTGATTAAGTAATTTACACTTTCATCAACAGAAAGGCCTTTTCCTTTATAAGGGTCATTTGGGTTTGTGTAAAGTCCAGTTTGATGACCTGTTATAGGGTCCCAAGCACCTCTCATGTCGTATGTCATAATATTTGCAAAGTCAACTGTATCAAATAGATTTTTTACATCTATACCAGCATCGATTTTAGCTATAGGTGCAGGAAGTGCAACTGATAATTCGTAAGTTTTACCGAGCTCTTTTCCTTGTTTATCAAGTCCTTCTCTGAAAGCTTTTAAAAGCTTAATATAGTTTTCTTTATCTTCTGGGATTGAGTTTTTAGTACCTTCATCGTTTTGGTTGTCGACAAGGTCAGGCTCGCGGACAGCAGTAGGGTATTCCCAATCTAAATCCACAAAGTCCATGTTTGTATATCTTATAAAGCTTAATACGTTATCTACGAAAGCCTTAGTCTTTTGAGGGTCTTTTGAAACACTCGTAAAATCACCTGATTTTGACCAACCTCCAAGAGATATACCTATCTTTAGGTTTGGATTTTTTTCTTTAAGCTCTTGAAAAGCGCAAAGCAAACCAGAATTAGCGTCTCCCCAAGTTACACCATCCATCCCTACAGGAGCCTCAACTGCTGCACCTTTATCTGTGAATTTTAAATTACCATTAGAATCAAAATCCATAAAGGCATAGTTAAGGTGAGTTAATTTGTCAGCTGGAATATCTTTTGGATAAAAGTTATTTTCACCACCCCAAATAGACCAGTCTCCGTAATACATAACGTTTCTCTTTTGATTTTTCATTTGTGTAGTTAAAGCATTATCATTTGTTTTGCTAGTAGAAAGAGCGAAAGCTGGAGTTGCACCTACAAAAACAGTAGTAACAACAGCACATGCTAGGAAAATATTAATATTTTTTCTTAAGGCTCTTTTTGCCATCTAAAACACTCCTTTTATTTTATTTGTAAAAGTTACAATTATCTGTAAACAATTACAAATAAATCATAACAAAGATTGGAAATAAAAGGATGAACATAAATTGAAGTTTATGATAATTAAGTAAGATTATCGATTAGAAAAATTTAGAAATTATTTTTGATAAAATAACATGAAAACTTAGATAAAAGTATTAGAAGATATAAAATATTTAGTTATTTTATATAAAGATATGTTTTTCTAAGGTTAATAAATTTAATAATTTATGAATTAATCATTAAAAGAAGAAAAGTGCCAAAAAAGGCACTTTTTAATTTCTAATTATTATAAATGCTAAATATGCTACGTAAAATAACACAAGAAGGATTCCTTCACTTCTATTTAGCTTTTTGATATCAGTTTTCTTGTTTGCAAAAATTAAAACTCCGATTATAAGAGTTACAACAAATAAGAAAATAATATCTACAAAGAGATTTCCAGCAACAGCTATAGGGCTTATAGCTGAAGAAAGACCTAATATTAAAAGTATATTAAAGATATTAGACCCTAAAACATTACCTATAGCGATTTCAGTTTCGCCTTTAAGTGCTGCAACTATAGAAGTTACAAGTTCAGGAAGGGAAGTACCTATAGCTACTATAGTAAGTCCTACAAGTTTTTCGCTCATTCCTATACTTAAAGCTATATTAGTTGCAGAATCTACAACTAACTTACCACCAAAAACTATTCCGATTACTCCAAGTATTACAAAGAAAAGGTTTGGAAGTACTCTTATACTAGATAACTCTTTTCTTTCACCTTCTGTTATAGAGATAGATTTTTTATTTTTTAAAGTACTAAAAATTAAAAATAAAAGATAAGCTAAGCAGCATACTAATAAAATAATTCCATCAGTTCTACTTAAAAAGCCGTCTTTTCCGCTAAACATAAAGCCGAAAGTTAAAATATATAAAAGTATTATTACTAATATATTTACAAAATAATCTTTTCCTACTAGTTTTTTCTTGATTATTAAAGGCATTGCAAGTGAAGTTCCACCTAAAACTACTAAAGTATTAAAGATGTTTGAACCTAAAACATTTCCAACAGCAATACCGTTGTTACCATTAATAGAAGAAATTAAACTAACTGCAAGTTCTGGCGCACTAGTTCCTAAAGATACAATAGTTAAACCGACTATAACAGACGGTATACCAATCTTTCTTGCAATCTTTGAAGAGCCATCTACAAAAATATCAGCTCCCTTAATTAAAAAGAAAAATCCTACTATTAAAATAAGCACATTAATTATACCACTCATAAATCGTCCCCCTTAAGTCTATTTAACAAAGTTGTTCATAGTTTTAACTAATTTTTTAATCTTTTCGTGATCTTCTACAGTTTCACCTAGGTCTAAACAGTTAAGTGCATAGTTTTCAATAAGTAAAGCTCCAACTTTGTTAATAGCAGATCTTATAGCAGCAACTTGAACTAATACATCACCGCAGCAAGTGTTTTTATCTACCATTCCTTGAATCCCTTTAACTTGCCCTTCGATTCTCTTTAATCTATTTGAGATATCTTTTCTTAATTTTTCATTTTCTTCATTAAATAAGAATTCTTGTTCTTTATCCAATTTTTAACCTCCTTATACCACTATAGGGTATCTTATCATACTTATAATATTTTACCCCATTTACATAAATTTTAAAAGTCTCTTAAGTTTTACTTTACAACATCTTATAGTTTGAATTAAACTAAGGAATGTATATTTAAATGTATGGAGGAAAGCGAATGAGCGTAGTTACTGTTAAAAATATAAGTCACGGGTTTGGTGACAGAGCAATATTTGAAGATGTTTCATTTAGATTATTAAAAGGTGAGCACGTAGGACTTATCGGAGCAAACGGAGAAGGTAAGTCAACGTTTATGAATATAATAACAGGTAAGTTAATGCCAGACGAAGGTAAAGTTATTTGGTCAAACAACGTAAGAGTTGGATATATGGACCAACACGCAGTACTTACAAAAGGAACAACTATAAGAGATGCATTAAGAGATGCTTTTAAGTATCTTTTTGATTTAGAATTAGAGATGAATGAACTTTACGGTAAAATGGGTGAAGTTTCAGAAGATGAATTAAATAAAATGCTTGAAAGAACAGCAGTTATTCAAGATATGCTAGATAATAATGGATTTTATTTAATAGATGCAAAGGTTGAAGAAGTTGCTAAGGGGCTTGGACTTTTAGATGTAGGTTTAGATAAAGATGTAGATGATTTATCAGGAGGACAAAGAACAAAGATCCTTCTTGGAAAACTACTTTTAGAAAACCCAGATATATTACTTTTAGATGAGCCTACTAACTACTTAGATGAAGAGCACATAAACTGGCTTAAAAGATATCTTCAAAACTATGAAAACGCCTTTATCTTAATATCACACGATATTCCGTTTTTAAATGAAGTAATAAACTTAATCTATCACGTAGAAGATAGAAAACTTACTAGATACGTAGGAGATTATAACGAGTTTAGAAGAATCTACGAAGAAAATAAAAAGAGATTAGAGCAAGCTTACGAAAAGCAACAAAAAGAAATAGCAAGACTTGAAGATTTCGTAGCTAGAAATAAAGCTAACGTTGCAACTACAGGTATGGCAAAATCAAGACAAAAGAAATTAGATAAGATGGATAGAATAGAATTATCTCAAGAAAAGCCAAAGCCAGAGTTTAGATTTATGCAAGGAAGAACTTCAGGAAAAGTTATCTTTGAAACAGAGGATCTAGTAATAGGATACGATTCACCTCTAACAAAGCCACTTAATATAAAGATGGAAAGAGGTCAAAAGATAGCCTTAGTTGGAGCTAACGGACTTGGAAAATCAACTCTTTTAAAAAGCTTACTTGGAAAAGTTAAACCTATTTCAGGAACAGTTCACTTAGGAGACTACCAACAAATCGGATACTTCGAACAAGAAGACAGAGAAGATAACAACAACACTTGTATAGAAGAAATCTGGAACGAGTTCCCAGGGAAAACTCAATACGAAATAAGAGCAGCTCTAGCTAAGTGCGGCCTTACAAACAAGCAAATCGAATCAAAGATAAGAGTACTTTCAGGAGGAGAAGCTGCAAAGGTAAGACTTTGTAAAATCTTAAATACTGAAACAAACATCCTAATCTTCGACGAGCCTACAAACCACTTAGACGTAGATGCAAAGGAAGAACTTAAAAGAGCAATGCAAGAATTTAAAGGAACAATCCTTTTAGTTTCCCACGAACCTGAATTCTATAGAGATATAGTAACAGAAGTATGGAACTGTGAGGACTGGACAACTAAAATAGTATAAAGTTTTACAAAAGGAGTTAGTTTAATAAGCTGACTCCTTTATTATAAGTTAATATAGTATTTTGTTAGAAGAATCAGAAGAGAATGGTTGGAGAATATTGAGTAATAAAAATATTACGAGATGTATCTCAATAGTATAGTTAAATAAACAACTTTAATTTTATAACGAAGTAGTGTCAGTAGTTTGTAATTATAAAGACTAAACACTTAAGTTATATTAATAGTTTCTAAATAAAATACTTATTATGTCATAATTTATAGTTGTATGGTAATATATAGTTATAAATATTGGGGGTACAATTATGAGTAATAATAACATAGATACATTATGGAAGAATTATTTATGTTCAATTAGAGAAGATGAAAATACTACAAGGTTAACATATGATTCATGACATTTTGGGTGTACTGAGCAACTTGCAAAGGAATTGGCAGAAATTGTTCTAAATGAAGAAAAGACAGCAACAACTTCATTAAACTATCTATATGAAGTAGAAAATGAAGATTTACCTAAAATAGGTAAATTATCAGTAGTAACAGATTTTGATGGAAATGCTAAATGTATAATTCGAATAAATAGTGTTAATGTTTTACCTTTTTCTAATGTAGATTCAGAATTTGCATATAAAGAAGGAGAAGGAGATAGGTCATTAGAGTATTGGAGAGAAGGTCATATTAAATTTTTTAATATGCAATTAGAAGAATTAAATATGAAGTTCTCCGAGAATATGTTAGTTGTTTGTGAAGAATTTGAAGTGGTATATAAATAAGATAACTTTTATGGAATTGTCATAAAGGTATGATGGATGGACAACTAAGATCGTATAAAGGTTTGCAAGAGGAGTTAGTTTAAGAAGTGACTCCTTTATTTAAATTAATCTGAATTAGATTGGGAAATTAAATATTTTATTTTGAGGGAGTTATCTGGTAAGTGTGTATTAGCAATGTATAAGGTAATAAAGCATGATGAGATAGATGAAAACAAGAAATATTCTCTACGAAGTTCAATTTGGAAATATTTTGATGGACAGTGGAAAATGATATTTCATCAAGGAACATTAACTTCAAAATTTTAAAATAACTGTGGAAAGGTATGTGACGATTGGATAACTAAAATAGTATGATAAATTGTTTTAGTACTATTAGATTTAGGATTATAAAGATTGAACCGTATAATAAGTAAATGAGTTTTTTCAAAAGGCATATTAAAAAATGGGTATTATTTGTTATAATTTATAGAGATATATTTTGGGAGGATGGAACTTATGAGGATAAAAAAGGTGGAAGTAAAAAATAATATTGTTTTAGGAGACATGAGTATTTTATTTACAGATGAAAATATGAAGGTTAAAGACATAATAATTTTAGCTGGTGAAAATGGATGTGGAAAAACTACATTATTAGAGATAATATATAACTTTGTTTCAGGAGAGTGTGCAAATAATGAAAATACAAGAGATGAGATAAATAAAATTACTGTTGAATTTTCAGATTATGAAATTGAAAAATTGAAAAGAAGTAATATTCTAAATTATTATTTTAATAATTTAGATGGGAAAGAAGTTAACTTTATTATGGATTATAACTTAAAATATGGTCAAGGATTTAAAATTAATTATAAAACTAACAATAAGGAAATAAAAGAAGTAAATATAAATATTATCAATGACTCAGATATAAGGGAAATAATGAAAGTTGTATATTCAACTGCAGAAATTAACTTTCGTTCAGCACCAATAGGAACTGTGACGTCAAAAGAATTAGATATTGATATTAGAAGTCTAAAACAGAGTTCAGAATTAGGTACAGAAATATCTCAATTATTAGTTGATATAAAGGCATTAGATGATGCAGATTTATCTGATTGGGTAAATGAACATTCAGGAGAAGTTCCACCCGAAGAGATTAAAGAGATTAGATTAAAAAGATTTAAGAGGGCTTTTTCATATATATTTGATGGGAAACGATTTAAAGGAATTAAAAATATAAATGGTAGTAAAGAAGTTATTTTTGAGGAAAATGGAATTGAAACATCTATTAACAAATTAAGTTCAGGAGAAAAACAGATAGTATTTAGAGGTGGATTTTTATTAAAAGATTCCAATAAGGCAGATGGAGCTATTGTTTTAATTGATGAACCAGAACTGAGTTTACATCCAAGATGGCAAATGAAAATACTAGAGTTTTTTAGAAGAATATTTGAAGATATAAATGGGAAACAAAGGTCACAATTATTTGTTAGTACGCATTCTCCATTTATTTTGCATAATGATAGTAGAATAAATGATAAGGTTATTGTTATGAAGAAAAATAAACAAGGGAATGTAGTTCAGATTGACAATCCAAGCTTTTATTCTTGTAATAAAGAGGAAGTAATAAAAGAAGCCTTTGAAGTGGATACATTTATTGAATCTGTAAATATGATAGGCGATAGACATTTAATAATTACTGAAGGAAAAACAGATTGGAAACATATGAAGAACGCATATGAAAAATTATTAGAATTAGAAGAAATAGAAAGTCTTGATATTAAATTTTTAGAATATAAAGATTCATTAGGTGATTCAAGATTACATCAATTAATTGAAAATATTTCAATGCTCGATAATAATAAAAAAATAATTTGTATATTTGATAGAGATATTCCTAAAACTGTAAAGGAATTTGAAGATGAATATAAATATCATAAAAATAAAGTATATTCAATGTTGATACCTATTCCTAAACACAGGGAAGAAACACCAGAAATTTCTATTGAACATTTATATTATGATGAAGATATTAAAAGAGAAAAGGATGGAAGAAGGTTATATATAGGAAATGAATTTTCAAAAAAATTTGGATTTCATAAAGAAGATAACAGTATAGTTTGTCAGAAAAAAGATAGATGTGGAAAAAATTCTTATAAAATAATAGATTCAGATAGTTTTGTTGCTAAAATTAATAATGAAGACATAAATATTGCTATGTCAAAAAATGATTTTGTAAAAAATATTATAGATGAAGTTGATGAATTTAAAGAATTTAATTTTTCAGGGTTTAAGCCATTATTTGAAAAAATAAATGAAATTATAATATTAGAAGATAGATAGTGTAGATGTACTATATACTAATATCTATAAAACCTCATTTAGTATCGATACGGAGAACCGTACTGTAAGTTATACCCAAAATCTACGATTTTGTTGGTAGAAATTGCACCTAGGAGCGAAGGCAAGTAGGTGCTTTCTTTTAAATAAGAAATGCAGAAAATAAAAAAGCAGAGTGAAGAACATAAGAGAATATGATTAACACTCTACAAATATATAGCTTAATGGAACTTTCAAATAGGTGTAATTATGTAGAAATATACACAATAATAAAATATAAAATATTAACTTAAGCTTTTAGGGTAAAGATTTTGTGTTTTAAATTTATATTTAAATTATTTAGAGAATTCAGGAATAGTTGTGATTGCAACTTTAGGTTTAAGTTCAGATTCATAACTAGCAATAAATTTCTTAAAGTAGTTTTTTAAATCTTTATCACAAATATAAATATAGGTTCCTCTTATACCTCTAGTTAAGATAGTTTTATATATGTTTAAAATATAATTTTTAATTTCATCATTATCTTTAATTCCATTTTTACCGTTTTTATCATAATAATTTTTAGGGTTTATACCTAATTCACCATCTCTATAAATAAGTTCATTTCCTATAATTATTCCAGCATAATTAATATCGTAACCTTGGGTTGTATGAATACAACCAACTTCTTCAAGAGCATTAGGAGAGTTTATCCAATCTTTTAATCTAGAATTCCATCTTAATTTATAATTATCAATTACAATATCATAATCTTTTGGATTTTTTTTTGTTTTCCAAGGCCAAGCATAACCAGCTATTAAACGACTTAATCCGAAATTTTTATTACGTTCTTTAATTTTTCTATGCATTTCCTGTAAATCATCAAAAATAAATAGTTCATATTTACCAAAGTTTTTATAAGGTTGATCAACTTCATTGAGAATATTATCGATATATTGGATATAATCTCCTCCAGCTAAAACTCTCATTTGGGATGTTAATCTATGCTTTGTAAAGTTTATTTCTTCGAACTTTTCAGCTCTTACATCGGAAGGCTTAATTGATTGATTTTTATCATAACAGAGAATCATATGTTTGCAGGATAATTTTATCCAGTCAAGTTGATCTCCTTCCTGTGTATCTAAACCTAATTTGGAATTGTTCTTGTCAAAGCTGCCCATGTAAGAAATATTCTTTCTTCTATTTAAACGATGTGCTTCATCAACAATAAGAATATCATAGTTTCCACCAATAACATCAGATGGACCTAAAACCATAGAAGCCTTTAGATTTTGTACCTTTTTAAAAACTTTTTTTAAGCTATCTCTAAGAGGTGTCATAGAAATTACTAATCCAACCTTAAGGTCTTTAGTTTCAGGAAGCTCCATTAGATATTTAATTAGATAAATAGCAACGATGGTTTTTCCAGTACCAGGTTCTCCTTGAATTAAATGATTACTAGTTTTATTGGTTACTATACTATTGACAATAGCATCTATAACTAAGGCTTGTTCATGATTTAAAGACTTATAAGGTGAGAACTTAAATAGTTCACTATTTCTTATTTCAAATAATCCTTTAGTTACAATTTTCTTTTCTTTCAATTCTCCCCAAATACTATTAAATTTTTCTGTATATTTTTCTTTATTATAGAAGTTATGGTTACTAAGACCACCATTACCATTTTGAAGAGTGTATTTGCCATCTGCTGACATATATTCAATAAGAAATGATTCAAGTTCTAAGGTTACCGATTTATTAAAATCATCATCCCCAATAACGTCAATTGTAGTTAGTTTTTTTCTTTTATTATTTTTATAGTGCTCTTGGCTACGATAATAAACTCTTGTAGATTCACCAATATAAGCCTCTTTACTATCTCTAATAATATAAACAACAGGCCAATTAAGTCCATATTTATATTGCTTTATCTGATCTGAAAATTCCGCTTCATAACTAAATGTTTTAATTAATTCCATAATGTCCTCCTAAGATTAGTCATAAATTAATTATACAATTGTTAAGAAAAATTTACCATAAGAATAAGGTTTAAGCTAAATATAAACAATTTAAATAATCATACTTAACACTTATTATAGAAATTGTTAGGTTGATAGAAAATAATTTGTGCTACAATTATATTAAGCAATCAACGAAATAAAATAAAAAGGTAGAGGTAAGAAAAATGGAAAATGTGAAAAAAAGAGTAAGAAAATTTAGGGATGATAGAGATTGGACACAGTTCCATACACCAGAAAATTTAGCTAAGGCGATAAGCATTGAAGCAGGGGAGTTATTAGAGCATTTCCTTTGGGATAATAATTATGATAAAGAAGCAGTAGGGGAAGAGCTAGCAGATGTGATGGTTTATTGTTTGCATATGGCTGATTCTTTAGGTGTTAATATAGAAGAAGTAATAGAGAAGAAGATGGATAAAAATGAAAAGAAATACCCTGTAGAGAAAGCTAAGGGAACAAGCAAGAAGTACACTGAGCTTTAAAGATAGAAGGAATTAAATATTGTTAAAAAAGGAGAAATATATTTATGAAATTTTAAAAAGACTATAATATAAATAAGAAAAGCTTAGTGTTAAATCACTAAGCTTTCTTTAGGATATTTATTTGATTTTTTTGTTTTCTAAGTTGCTACGTCTACAATCCATAGGGTTTAAGTTTATGTGATATACAAATTCAGAGTCAGCAGGATTCATTATAAGTTTATCTAAATGAATTCTACCTTGTGGAGTATTTGCGATAACATCGATAACTCCATTCTTCTTATATTGAACCCAGCTAAATTCGTCAGTTATAACAGTATTTAAATCTTCTAAAGAGATTAATGCCTTAGCATGTGGAGCACCATATTTATTAGTTAGTATGATAGCAATAGTGTTATCATCAACTTTTTCATATTGATTTTTCTGATCTCTTTGTACTATTTCTAAATTAGACTTTCTGTTATCTAGCATATTTCCATTAATATGTTTAACAGGAGTTTTTGGTGTAGAATTTAAAATAACTGTTTGAAGACTTTGTTTTAAAGGTTTAGCTCCTTTTGATTTGCTTATATTTTGAATTGTATAAGCATTAAAGTCTTTATGCCATTCAGCAAACCAAGTTCCCATAGATTTTACTCTTTCAACATCGTCAGCATCTATTTGGAAAGTTAATTCACTTCCATCTTTCTTTAAAGCAGTAGCATAAGCGATGTTTTCTTTAACATCAAATTTATTTTCAAAAGTTTTATAATTCACTAAATATTTACCTTCTTTCGTTATGATATAAATGAAAGTATAACATAGTATGAGCAAATTAGCTCTGTTATCTTTCAATTTAATTAATATTATTTAAATAAAGTTTTGAGAAATGATTAAGAAATTTTTTTCGAAGCTTTTAAACAATAAAAAAACCTTACAGTAAGAGTAAGGTTTTGGTTGCGGGAGCAGGACTTGAACCTACGACCTTTGGGTTATGAGCCCAACGAGCTACCAACTGCTCCATCCCGCGTTATTAAGTTTACATATTGGCTTAACCAACTTGTATCCTTAGTATATGCTTAATAAAGATTAATGTCAAAGCGATATAACATCATATTATGGGCTATGGTGATAAGAGGTTGCTTAGCATAGCATATGATATCAAATGCTACGAAATAAGAAAAAGTTAAATTAAGAGCTAAAAACATATTTAATGACTTATAATAAATAAAATCTATTCAAAACTAAATTATATTATAGGAAAAAGCAATTTAAATATATTTTTCAAAATATCTAGAAATATTGGGTATTTATATAGGAGTATATAAATGTGGGAGTAATTAAAAAAAAGTTTAAAGGAAATCTGTGAAGACTGCTATGAAAAGGAGCACTAAAAATATAAAGTTATATTGTTTTGGAACAGCTTGTGAAGGTTGAACAACTAAAATAGTATAAGAATTTATTAAAGAGTTAGTATAAAAATTAACTCTTTTTATTATAAATAAGGAAAAATAGGTTTATTGTATTTGTGAGGGGTGTATATATGAATAGAAAATATATAGAAATAGATATAGTGATTGGATCAGAAGATGATATAGATGAAGTTGAATTACTTTATAATGATTTAAATGATGCTTTGGAAAAAGGAATAAATTATCCTGGGTGGAAAAAAGGAATTTACCCAATTAGAAGTATTGCAGAGAAAGGGGTTAGTGAAGGAAATTTATATATTGCAAAATATAAGGGAAAGATAGTAGGGTCAATTATTTTAAACCACGAACCAGAGAGTGCTTACGAGGGTGTAAAATGGAAAATTACTGATAACTATAGTGAAATTTTAGTTATTCATACTCTTGTAGTAAATCCTAATTATTTTAGACTAAAAATAGGTGAAAAATTAATGGATTTTGCGTATGAACTTGCTGAAAAATTAAACATGAAATCAATAAGGTTAGATGTATATGAAAATAATAAACCTGCAATTAAACTATATGAAAAATGTGGATATGTTTATATTGATACTGTAGACTTAGGGTTAATAGAATACGGGTTAGATTGGTTTAAATTGTATGAAAAGGTATTATAAAGTATTAGTTTTACAGGTTTAATTTAAATTTATCTAATATATGCCTATATAAAAAAGAATTTTTATTATATGATAGCTTTTAGCTTGAGATTAACATATAATGAAGATATAAAAAATATGTTTAAAACAGAGGAGAAAAATATGAATACATATACTATAAACTTTTATTTACAAGAAGAAGCAAGTGAATGCGGATGTGGGTGTGGTGATCACAATCATGAACACAAACACGAAGTTCGTGATGATTACGAAGTAGTAGGAACTATTAAAACTTTTGGAGCTTGGGCAAACATCATGCCAGACAGCTTTATAGTTAAAAGTGAACTTAAAGCTGAAGAGATGAAAGAGAAGCTTATGGCACACTTAAAGCCAAACGATATACTTCTTATTACAAAAGTTGATGGAGCTGATAGTGCATCTTCAATCGATCAAGCTATTGAATGGATAAATAAATAATTTAAAGATTTATTATATGAGTAAAATATTCTCATAAATTCCATAAAACATACGATGAAAATTATTTGTAGGTAGAATATTCTTAAAATAATATTTCAAATAAAAACGCAAATCTATAAAAAATTTAGATTTGCGTTTTATTATAATATTTAAATAAAAGGTAATAAGGAATTAAGATTATTTTCTAGAAAAAAGGTTAAGGAGGGGAATATGATAAAAAAGCGATATTTTACAAAACTATTATTAATAGTAGTGGGAGTTATTTTAGTAGGGGGATTAGGGTTAACTATAAATTTATATAATAAACAAAATGAATATAATAAAGAGTTAAGAAGTGAAATAGAGAAATTAAAAGAAGAATTATCAAATAATCAGACGCAGGTGAAGAGTGATCAAGATGATGAAAAAATAGATAAAGAATTAAATAAAAAAGAGAAATTGGAAGAGGAATATAAACAAGTTGATGAAGAGTTAAATAAAGTTTGGCAGCAAATAGTTAATTATAAGGCAGATTATCCGAAAGTAATTCAAAAACAAAAGGAATGGATTAAATATAAAGATAGCAAAGATTTATCAACTAAAATAATTATAACAAAGCAAAGAATAGAAGCCCTAAAAAAATGGTTTAGTTACCAGATAAGAATACAAGGACGTAATGGGGCTCAATTTGCCTTAGAGAATCCAGAACCTAGTTTAGATTGGTAGATATAAGATAATTAAATTTAAATAAATTGTGTAAAATTATATACTTAGAGGTGATAGTTTATGTTCGAATGTGAAATATGCGGTGAATATTTTGAGGAAGAGGATATGAAAGAGTGTCCTGAATGTTTAAAAGAAATGTGTGAAGAATGCAATGAAAAGCATGTTCCTATTTGTTTTTACGTTTCTCAAAATGATGAGATAGAAAGTTATAATGAATAATATAAACAAACAAAAGAAGAATTTAAAAAGTAATGTATACAGAATCTTATAAAAATATCTGTATGCATTATTTTTTTTTATATTGAATTTCAAATAAGGGAACACTAGTTTAAATTAGTTTAAAACCAGTATGGTATAATATCCTTGAATTAGTAGAGAAGAGGTAAATAATGTGAACGAAAGAGATAAGTTAGTATTAATTAAGGGTGAAGATAAAACAAAAGATATTCACTCTCTTAGGTATGATGGGGGAAAATACTTTATAAAATTCAAAGGAACTGATAGAGAATACGGATACGCTTATAGTAATGTAGAAGTGAAAAAGGCAAACAATATTTTTGAAAACAGAAGCTACATAGCTTATGAGGATAATATACCTGTCTTTGGAGTGAAGGATATTGTTGTTTTTGATAGATATATT
This sequence comes from Clostridium sp. LY3-2, assembly GCF_024705715.1. Taxonomy (NCBI): domain Bacteria; kingdom Bacillati; phylum Bacillota; class Clostridia; order Eubacteriales; family Clostridiaceae; genus Clostridium; species Clostridium sp. LY3-2. The sequence goes on along the minus strand of NZ_JAMDLQ010000005.1, from coordinate 42,659 downwards.
AAATTAATTTTTGAAGACGAAAGAACTAGGTTATACGAGAAGCATAAAATAAAGCTAGTTCAAAATGAACTTAAAAACAAAAAGAGCAAGGATGTTTTTTCTTATCTTAAGGAATTATCAAAGTATATAGTTATAGAAGAAGATAAGGGATCACATTTGTTTAAACAATACGATAAAATTCAAGCTATAAGTAAAGAAAGTATTCTTTCAAATTATCTAAATAAAGAAGATTTTAAAGAAGTAAGAGGGAATGAAGATTTAGTTTATCCTTTCAGTTTTAATATAAGTCAAAAGGAAGCAACTGAAAAAGCTTTTAGTAATAGAATAAGTGTTATTGAAGGGCCTCCAGGGACTGGTAAAACTCAAACTATTTTAAATATTATTGCAAACGCTTATATAAATAATAAAACTGTTTGTGTAGTTTCTAATAATAACTCTGCAACTTCTAATGTAATTGAAAAGTTAGAAAAGTATGGAGTTGGCTTTATAGCAGCATTTTTAGGAAACGCTAAAAATAAAGAAGCATTTATAGAAAAACAAATAGAAAAATATCCTAATATGAGTGATTGGAACTTAAGTCTTGAAGAAAAGAAGAATCTTAAAGAAGAACTAAATTCTATGAGATTAAAGCTAGATGAGATGTTAGAATACCAAAACAGTTTAGCTAAGTTAAAAGAAGAACGAGAAGAGATAATTACTGAACATACTTATTTTAATAAAATTAAAAGTGAGGATTTAAGTATAATTGGAGATTCTTTTAAAAATAAGATATCAAAAAAAGAAACCTTAAAGTTATTAATAGAATTAGAATATATCTATGAAAATAAAAGAGATATAACTTTTATAGATAAGATAAAGTTTTTATTTAAATACAAGATAACTTCCTTTAAATTCTATAAAAATCCGTCAGATAAAATATTTGAGTTTCTTCAAAGTTTATATTACGAAAAAAGGTTAAAAGATATAGAAAAAGAGATCTATAGTTTCGAAAGAAAATTAGAAAGATATGATTTTTCAAAAAATATGAAAGACTATAGTGAAAAATCTATGAAAATATTAAAATCTAAGATAGTTAATTCTAAAGGGGAGACACCTCCTAAATTCGAGTTAAAGGATTTAAAGAAAAACTTTAATAAATTCATAAAAGAGTATCCTGTAATTTTAAGTACAACTCACTCAATAAGATCTTGCATAACTGAAAATTATCTATTTGATTACGTTATTATTGATGAATCATCACAGGTAGATATTGTAACTGGTGCTTTAGCCTTTTCTTGTGCTAAAAACGTAGTTATAGTAGGTGATTTAAAGCAACTTCCAAACGTAGTTCCAAATGATTTTAAAAAAGTTGCAGATAATGTTTTAGAAAAATATAACATATCTAAAGCGTATAGTTATGCTGATGAGAGCTTGTTATCATCTATTACAAAGATATATCCTAAAGTTTCTAAGACATTATTAAAAGAACATTACCGCTGCAACAACAAAATAATAGGGTATTGCAATAAAAAATTCTACAACGGTGAGCTTGTAATATTAACAAAAAACAAAGAAGAAAAGCCTTTAGTAGTTTATAAGACAGCTAAAGGAAATCATGCAAGTGACAAAACAAATTTAAGGGAAATAGAAGTTATAAAAGAAGAGGTTATCCCAAACCTAAAAGGCAATGATTCTATAGGGATAATTTCACCTTACAGAAATCAAGTAGAAGCTATTAAGAAAATAATTAAAAACGATAAAATAGAAGTAGATACTGTACATAAATACCAAGGAAGAGAAAAGGACGTAATAATACTTTCAACAGTTTCAAATGAAGTTAATAATTTCGTAGATGATGATAGTTTGATTAATGTTGCTGTTTCTAGGGCTGTAAGCAAATTAGCTATAGTAGTATCTTCAAACGAATCTATGTTAAACAAAAAAAGTAACATAGGAGATTTAGTTAAATACGTAAGATATAACAATTACGAAGTATTAGATAGTAACATCCATTCTGTTTTTGATTTGTTATATAGTAATTATAAAGAGGAACTTTTAGAGTTTGTTAAAAATAAAAAAGTATCTACGTATGATTCTGAAAATATCTTAAATGTTATTCTTGAAAAGATATTAGAAGAAGATAGGTTCAAAGATATGGATTTTGCGATGCATGAGCCTTTAAAATTACTATTAAAAAACACAGATTTACTTAATGAAGAAGAATTAAAATATGCTATGCACCCTTGGACTCACACAGATTTTATCATTTTTGATAAGTATGATAAAAGCCCTATTTTAGTTATAGAAGTTGACGGATATTCTTATCACGATAAAAACGAAAAGCAGCTAAGAAGGGATAAATTAAAAGATAGTATATTAGAAAAATACAATATAAAATATTTAAGATTAAATACTAAAGGTAGCAAAGAAGAAGAAAAAATTATAAAAGAGTTAGAAAGTGCTATTTAAATTTTAGGGGGGAGTATTTTTGAAAAAAGTAATTTATGGTGGGGTATTATTTTTTACTGGTATGTTTATTATTAGCATGCTTATCTTAGGATATGTTATTAATCCGTATGAGGCTGATAAATTCTCAGGGTTTTTAGGTCACATAACTGGGACTAGTTCTTTATTATGGTTTGTAATAGCTGTAGTTATAAGTATATCAGGGTTTGTTATATGCAGATTTAATGCAAAAGAATAGTAAGTTTAAAATATAAAAGGAACTAGATTTTAGTTCCTTTTAATTTCGTAATATATTAAATTATCTATAGTTTTGTAATAGGTAAAGTTACACTTTTCTATAACTCTTTTAGACCTTAGATTATCACTAAAATGAGCACAAAAGATTCTATTTGCGTAAAGGTTATTAAAAGCATAACTTAAAACAGAATCTATAACGACTTTCATTATGCCTCTTCCCCAGTACCCCTTAGATAAAACAAAGCCTAGTTCAAAGGTTTGAGGGTCAGGGAAAAGGTTACAGTCATGTATTTCTATCCAACCTATAACTGTGTCTGTAGGTTTATAAACTACAGCCCAAAGTCTGTTTTCTAGTTCCCACATAAATTTATCTAATATAAGTAAAGTATCTCTTAAAGTATCCTTTACTTTAAATCCTGCATTCTTAGCAACATCAGAGTCTGACATAATTCTGTGAAGGTCATTTAAATCTGTTATTTTAAATGTTCTAAGATAAATAGAATCGCTACAATATATATCCATTAGTAAGCTCCTTAAATTAAAATACCGTTATAAAAATTATACATCACTTTTAAGGAGAAAATTATATTATTTTAATTAATATTAAATTTTTGATTATGGATAAATATATGCTTTATATTATTTTCATCTAGTGGTGAGCTACTAAAAAATTTGTGATAAGTTGTATTTGAATCTTCTTTTACAACTTTTTTAGTTAAAGTAATTATAGAGCCGTCAATCATCTCTAACTTAATAGAATCTAAATTTGAAAACTTTGATTCAGTAAGTATGAAAATTCCTATAGGTGAAATTTTTATATCTTTAATTAACCCTAAATCAGTATTTAAATTAGGGGAGATTTCTTTTTTGAATGTAAGTGGTTCTAATTTAAATTTCAAGTTCCAGTTACCTTCTATTAAGTTTTCATTGTATGAAGAGTATGCATTTAAGTTTAATTTAGTAGGGTCAAATTCTTCTAGATCATATATAAATTCAACGTAATCATTTCCTTGTATTGCATCACCATACTCATTAAAGCTTAAAGAAATATTGGAACTATTTAATTTCAAAGTTTCATCTTTGTTATTTGTCAAATAAAGATACCCGTGATTATTATGTTTTTCTTTATTCCATTTAGTTTGGATATGCAAAGAGTTATTAATTATCCCTATATTTGTTATAGTCATGTTTGGAATATCTTTAAATTTATGATTTAAAGTGCCTTTATTTAAAACATCTATAGATTCAAAATTTCCTATATCTCCTGAAGTACCTAGCATTTCTTTAGGATTTAATTTAACTGTAGATGGTTTAGTTTTGATTAATTCTAAAAAAGTATTTTTATCTAAAACACTAGATTCTTCTACTTTTCCACTTAAAAAAGACGATAAAGACAGGCTTAGGTTATCACTTAAAGAATTACCAGTCCCTTGTATTTTTAAAGTTGCAGTTTGAGTTTCTTTATCGAAGTAAGAGAGTTCACTTGTAAATGAATCTAAGCCTTTTATTTTTAAACTATCGTTTAAATCTAGATTTTCATCTATCCTATTTCCATTAAGGTCTTGAAGGGTTATATATATAATTGCTGTATCATTATCCTTAACTCCGGATACTACTTCAAGTTTTATATTATTGTCTTCTTTTTTAATTTCTAAAGGATTAAATAGTGATAAGAATTTATCTTCTACAAAATTTATTAAGTTATTAAAGCTACTAGAGGAGTTAGCTAAAACTGGGATTGATATAGTAAAAGATAAAAGAATAACTATTGCAAAAGCGATCCTTTTAGGGAAAAATAAAGGTTTCTTTTTATTAAGTTTATTATGAACATTATATTTTAAATTATTGTCTTTAATTTTAATTGAGTTTAAAGCTTCAAAAATTATTTTTTCATCATTATCTAATTTCATAAATACCTCCTAAATATTAAACTTATTTTCTTTTAGAATTTTTGCGAGCTTTTTCTTAGCTCTTTCATAACGCTTCCTTAAAGTTTGAGATGAGACGTTATAAATTATTTCAAGTTCTTTAAAATCTTTTTTGTCAAAGACTCGGCTAAAGATTAAAGCTCTATCTTTTGGAGGTATTTTTAATAAAGCTTCTTTTAATTCATCACTAATTCCAGAAGGAGGTGAGTTAAAAGTATAGCTTTTTATATCTTTAGTTAAATATAAGTGAAATTTTTTCTTTCTTAGATTATCTATGCAAGTTCTATATGCAATTTTATAAAGCCAAGAGGAAAAAGAAGTGCCATCTTTAAATTTAGATTTCTTTTTGTAAGCTTTTATAAATATATCTTGAGTTACTTCTTCTGCTTCGTGATAATCACATAAAATACTATTGCAGTATCTTAATATATTTTTACCGTATAGAGTTATTGCTAAATCTAATAAGGTTTCATCACAGGTAGAAAAGTAGTCATCTAGTTTTTTATAGTCCTTTGCAGTTATGTCCATTCTATTTTAACCCCCTATATCTATTTCAATCTTTAAACGCATCAGAATTGAAATATGTGACATATTAATAAAAATTATACAAAATATTTTAATTTAATGGAATATAGGGTTCTGTTTAGGAAAATAGATAGAATTCTAATAAAAAGAAGTAGCTTTAATTAGCTACTTCTTCTTTTTGGATTAAATAATCCTCTTTTAAAATTTTCGTATCATCTACTATTTCATAAAGGTAAGATAAAATTATTTTAACCTTTATATCTAACTTATAATCTATAAATAATCTATCCTTAGCTTTATAAGTTTTTGGGATACTATCTATAATTTCTTTTAAATATTTATTTTCTTTTTCATTTAAGTTATAAGATTTTATAAGGTTTGTAAACTCATAAATTGATGACGCTAATTGCATCTTTTTATCGCTTATATCGTAGTAGTTATTGTAAGCGCTCTTATCTTTTAAAAGCTCTATGTTTTCTAGTATAGTTTTCTCTATATGAGAAACTAAAAGGTAAGAGTTATTAACGTAGCTGTCTAAATTTTTCTTATCTATAATATTCTTAAGATTTTTGCATAAATCTTTTAATACTTTAGAAGAGCTATCGTCTAGGTTTGCGTTAGCTTTAGCTACGTTATAGCTAAATATAAATTTGTTTATAATTAATGCAATAACTGTACCTATTAAAACATAACAAATTCTAATTAAAGCTAAAGTTATAGGACCTGCTTGACCAAAGTCTCCTATAACAGGAGGAGTAGTCATAGCTGCCATAGCAACTGATGATAAAGTTCCTATAATAATTTGGCTCTTATAAGTTTTAGCATACATATTTAAGTACCCTATAAATAACATTATTATTCCGCGTAAAGTAGAGTCTGTAACAACAGTAAATAATATACTTACTATAAATGCAGCGATTAATGTTGCAACAAATCTATCTTTAGATTTAGCTATAGATTTTTCGTAGTATGGAGTAGTAAGTGAGAACACTGTGAAGATTATCCATCTACCTTGATCTAACTTAAAGTATTGCATGATAAAACAAGTAACTGTAACTAATATACTTAATCTTAAAGCAAAGGCAACTTGTATAGAGTTAAATTTTATATCTTTAAGAGTAAATGCATCTTTTTTAACATTTCTTATTTCTGTTAAATTAAGTTTCTTTTTATTATCTTTATAATCTATAATAGAGTTTTTTATAAAGATAAGGTTTGACATAATTTGAAGGTCTAAAGTATTTGAAGTATCCTTATTTTTCGTAACTATATTGTCTATAAATTCTATTAGATTTTCTTTGTTATAAGAATTTAGTTGAGTAAGTATAAAAATAAGATAACTTCTTAAATCTTCAAGAGTTATGGTAGAGCTTTTATCCTTATTAACTTTATCAATTAAGTAATTTAGCTTTTCTAAAGAAACTAAAACATTTAAAGAAACTTTACCGTCTTCTGAAATATAGAAATGCTTCTCTTTTCTTTCGTATATTATTACTTTTAAAGAAGTAACAAGTGAAAAGGCTTTAAGATTTATTTCTTCTACTTTGCTTTTATCATTTATTAAATCAATCTTTTGGATAAGTAGATTTATATATTCAGAAAAAGTCTTGTCGCTTACTTTTTTGATTTTATTTTTATTTACTATAAATTGTGCAATCATAATTAATAAGGCACCTGTAACTAAAGATATTAATCTTAAAGGTAAATCTTTAAATGGAATAGGTTCACTTATTAAGAATAAGTACATAAAGACAAAGGGTAAATATAATGGCGCTTTTAAAATATATCCAAACTTTTTAATAATACAAAATATGATTATAAAGTTTATTGGCACTGCTAAATAAATATTTCTAGCTGTTATAAAAGAACCAATACCTATACATACAAAAAATAATACGAGTGTTACTGTATTTTTTAGGGGTTCTGCTGTTAAGTCACTACTTAAAAACATAAGAAGTGCTGTAAAAGACATAACTCCAATTAACATATTATTTTCTGTAAATATACTTTTAAAAAGTAATAAAAAAGCCATCATTACTATAAAAAATAATGTGTTTGATATGATTTTCTTTTTCATCTGAATTTTCTCCTTTTGTTAGTTTATCTAGTTAAAAATTATATCACAGCAATTTAAAAAAAATTCAGACTAAAGTTTGAACAAATTAATAAATATAGATGATATATTTTTACAGTAGAGGAAGTAAATTAGAGGTATTATATTAAATTTTATTATTTTATTTAAAATAAATCTAAATAGATAAAAGTATGAACTAAATATTAAAAATATATTGACGGAAGTTAAAATATAATTATATAATTACCCTAAGAAAACTAGTCCTTTAAATTAAGTCCAGAGAGACTTATAAGGTCGAAAAGAGATACGGCAATTAAATAATTAGGTAGGGAAAACTATTCTTATATTTTAAGATTAGTTATATCTAATTATCTGTTATGCGACCTTTCTAAAAAAGAAAGGTCGTTTTTTTATAACGAAAGAGTACTGGTTTTCCTAAACAAAAGATTTAGGAGGATGAAAAATGGAACAAACTATTTTAGTAAACGAAAGAGTAGAGGCGGAGGATCACGATTACGCATTAGATCATGTAAACAAAAAGGACAAAAAGGGGTTCTTTTCAATGTTTGTTGTAATGCTAGGATTTACGTTTTTCTCAGCTAGTATGTTAACTGGGGGTAATTTAGGGACAGGCTTACCTTTAGTTGATTTCTTTAAAGCAGTACTTATAGGAAATTTAATTCTTGCTCTTTATACAGGGGCATTAGCGTATATCGGAGCAGATACGGGGCTTTCAATGCACTTACTTGCAAGATATTCTTTTGGAGTAAAGGGTTCTTACTTAGCATCTTTTATAACAAGCCTTACGCAGATAGGTTGGTTTGGAGTTGGGATTGCGATGTTTGCAATACCAGTTGCTAATAGATTTAACGTAAATCTATATTTATTAGTAGGGATAACGGGAATACTAATGACAGCAACAGCTTACTTTGGAATGAAATCATTAACTCTTTTAAGTGCAATAGCAGTACCAGCTATAGCTATCTTAGGGAGTACGTCAGCTACTATGGCTGCAAACTCAGTTGGGGGAGTTACAGGTCTTATGAATATAGACCCGACAAACAAGATGGCTTTAGTTACAGCAGTAACTTTGTGTGTAGGTTCATTTATAAGTGGGGGAACAGCTACACCAGATTTTGCAAGGTTTTCTAAAAATAAAAAGGTAGCAGTCGGGACAACTGTTATAGCTTTCTTTATAGGAAACTCTTTAATGTTCTTATTTGGGGCGATAGGGGCTATGGTTACAGGGAATTCAGATATAGCAGATGTTATGTTTTCTCAAGGCTTAGTTTTACCTGCAATATTAGTTCTTGGATTAAACATTTGGACTACAAACGATAATGCAATATATACAGCGGGGCTTGGCCTTTCAAACATAACTAAACTTCCTAAAAATAAGCTTGTAATAGGATGCGGACTTTTAGGGACAGTAGGTGCGATTTGGCTAAACAATAATTTCGTTCAATTTTTAACTTTCTTAAATACAATGCTACCTCCAGTAGGTGGAATAATAATTGCAGATTATTTCTTCTTAAGAAAGAGAAAATATAAAAAGATAAGTGAAGAAGATTTTAAAGAAATAAATTGGAATGCCATAATAGCATTTGTTTTAGGGTTTTTAGTAGCAAACTTTGTAAGTGTTGGAGTAATTGCAGTAAATGCAATCTTAACTACTATGATAGTTTATGTTATACTTAGCAAAATAACGAAAAGATAAGGTGATTTAAATGTTAATTAAAAAGGTAAGGTTATTAGATAAAGAAGGCTTATTTGATATAAGAATTGAAAATGGTAAATTTTCATTAATAGAAAAGGAAATAGAACCTTTAAAGGATGAAGAAATAATAGAAGGAAATGGAGCTTTAGCTTCAAGCCCATTTGTTGAACCGCACGTTCACTTAGATACTACTCTTACAGCAGGAGAACCTGAGTGGAATAAAAGTGGAACTCTTTTTGAAGGGATAGAAAGATGGTCACAAAGAAAGGAATCTTTAACTAAAGAGGACGTTAAAACTAGAGCTTTAAAAGCTATAGAGTGGCAAGTTGCAAACGGAATTCAATATATCAGAACACACGTAGATATAACTGATCCTAGTTTAATTGCATTAAAAGCAATGCTTGAGGTAAAAGAAGAGGTTAAAGATTACGTAACTCTTCAGATAGTTGCATTTCCTCAAGAAGGGATTTTATCTTATAAAAACGGGTTAGAGCTTTTAGAGGAAGCTTTAAAGCTTGGAGCTGACGTAGTTGGAGCTATTCCTCACTTTGAATTTACTCGTGAGTATGGCGTAGAATCTATAAACAAAGTATTCGATTTAGCTAAAAAATATAATGCTTTAATAGATGTTCACTGCGACGAAATAGATGACGAGCAATCTAGATTCTTAGAAGTAGTAGCAGCAAGAGCTTTAGAAACAGGACTTAAAAACAAAGTAACAGCAAGTCACACTACAGCTATGGGTTCATATAACGATGCATACACTTATAAGTTATTTAGACTTTTAAAGATGTCTAACATTAACTTTATTTCTAATCCTTTAGTAAATACTCACCTTCAAGGAAGATTTGATTCATATCCTAAAAGAAGAGGTATAACTAGAGTTAAAGAGTTAAACGAAGCTTCAATAAACGTATGCTTTGGACACGATGATATATTTGACCCTTGGTACCCTATGGGAACTGGAAATATGCTTGAAGTTGTGCATTTTGGATTACACGTATGTCAGATGATGGGGTATGACGACATAAATGAGTCTTTAAAATTCATATCAAAAAACAGTGCAAAAACTTTAAATATAGAAGAAGAATACGGGATAGAGATCGGAAAACCTGGAAACCTTATTCTTTTAAATGCAGATAGCGGATACGATGCAGTTAGAAGAAGAGCAGAGGTATTATATTCTATAAGAAAAGGAAAAGTTATCTCAAAAACTATTCCAAGCAAAACAGTAATCAGCGTAAGAGATGAAAAGGTAGTAACATTTAAAAGATAGAATTTTTAAAATGGGCAACTAAGGTTGCCCATTTATTTTTATGACATTAAGTAGACAAGGGTCTTCTTACGTTATGGAGTATAATTCGCCTATGGGCATATAAGTAAAAGGAGTGAACAAATCAGCTTGTCCACTCCTTTTTTATAAGCAAGTTACTCTATCAATTGATTCAATTTTAAGTATTTGAGTTAAAGTGTTACCTTTTTTATCAGTATAAGTAAACTTAATCCACTCATCATCAACATCTAAAATAACATGTACAATTAATTAGTACATTAATCCATAAAAGTTTATATTTGTATATTATAAGGTGTTAATTTGTTATAATTTAGATGTAATCAATTTTATGATTTATTAATATTAGTAATGTAATAGGTGTATTAGAAAAAATGAAAAACCTTGTATGAAGAATAACAAGAGTTCTTGACTATAAAATATTTTTAGGAGGCAATGATGAATAATAAAGAAAATAAAATAGGAAAATATATGACGCTCTATATGAGTCTTGGGATGTGTTTTGGGGTTTCTGCTGGCATAATATTTAGTAGCTTTTTTTCTCCTGACAATATTAGTCTTGGGTTGTGTTTTGGAATTCCAATTGGGATGTTTATAGGAATGGGGATAGGCCGAGCAAAAGATAAAAGACTTTCTAAAAACATAATGATAATAAGAAAAATCGAAGCTATTTATAAATCCACAGATGTATTAGTTTATGTAACTGATAAAAATGGAATAGAAAAGAAATACAGAATTACTCAAAAAAAAATGAAGGAAGAAAAATTAGTAGAAGGCGATAGGGTAGGACAAGAAATAAATGGCTCTTTAGTTTCTTTAGAGAGTAAATAAAAGTGGACAAGGTATAATCTTGTCCACTTTCTAATTTTATATTACAAATATCGTCTTCTAAATCCTTTTAATGATTACCTAAAACTCCTGAAAGGACAATCATTCCAATACCTAATTCTGCTTTTAAAAATCCAGTTGAAGAAATATCCATATAAAGTTTACCGACACCTTTACTAAGATTTTGTTTATCCTTATTAAATTTACTAAGTGCTAGAAATCTTAAAGATTCAGCGAGTCTCATAGTTTCTGATTCAAAATCTTTTCCTTTCTCAACTTCGTTTTTAAATTTAATAAGTTCAATTCTTTCATCTTCAGTAGTTTCTTTATCTAAAATTAAATCATAAATTCTATTTAAAAAAGCCTCTTCTTTTAATTTTATTTTTTCTTTTCTGCCCAAAACTTAAACACCTCTAATTCTCAAATTGTAAATCCTCATAAAATTATCTTTTTTTGTTAAATATATCTATATTTTAACATTTCTGATTTTTCTTATGTGTAAATATTTTATAAACTAGATAAGAATATTTGTAATTTTTGATGACATAAAGAGTTAATTATTATAAATGTTAATAAATTTGTTATTTAACACATAAGCTTCTCTTATATAATCAATGATAGCTGGATATAATTATTATTAGCAAAAGTTAATCTTTTCTTAAATCTTATTAAGCTTAATATGGATTTAACATTAGAAAAGTAAAATAAATAAAGTAACTAAGGAGGAAGTTATTATGAACTTAAACCTAGATTGGTTTAGAAGCATAAATGATTTAGCTTTGAGAAATGAAACTTTAGACAAATTTATGATGTTTTGCTCTAAAGGGATACCTTATATTTTTGCACTATTTGTTGTAGGGATTTATATAGCAGGTGCTATTAAAAAGAAAGAATCCTTAAGAGAGATGGCAGTAAACACTGTTATTTTTTCTATTATTAATTTAGCTATAAATATGGCGATTGGAATTTTTATATATGAACCTAGACCTTTTGTAAGTCATAAGGTAAATCTTTTATATCCTCATGCCGCTGACTCAGGCTTTCCAAGCGATCATTCATCATTTACTATGAGTGTATCTGTAGGGTTTGGTATGTTTGATAAGATTTTAGGGGCAATTTTTATGCTTATGACGATACTTGTTGGGATTTCAAGAGTTTACGTAGGACATCATTATCCTTTTGATGTAATTACAGCATATATAATTGTTTTTATAAGCGGATTTTTCTATAATAAATATTTAAAAAATAGAGTGTCAAAGCTATACATATTTTTAGAAAGTAAGGTTATATCAATAATAAGGAAGTGATAATATGGACTTAATTAATAAATTTATAGATATACTTTTTCACCTAGATAAGTATTTAGGAGCTTTAATTACAGATTACGGAACGCTAGTATATTTAATAATCTTTTTAGTTATATTCTTTGAAACGGCTTTAGTTGTAACTCCGTTTTTACCAGGGGATTCAGTTATTTTTGCAACTGCACTTTTTGCAGCAAAGGGATTATTAAATATATGGGTTGTTGTTTTACTTTTAATTGTAGCTGCTATCTTAGGAGATACGGTAAATTACAGTATAGGTAAATTTATAGGAACCAAAATTTTAGAAAGTAACTCTAAAATTATTAAAAAAGAGTATGTAGAAAAGACAAACAGTTATTTTGATAAGTATGGCGGAAAAACTATAGTTATCGCAAGGTTTGTTCCGATAGTTAGAACTTTTGCACCGTTTATTGCAGGGGTTGGAGAGATGCACTATAAAGAGTTTATTAAATTTAATGCCTTAGGAGGATTCCTTTGGGTAGGTTTAATATCAGCGATAGGTTATTTCTTTGGAAACATACCATTTATACAAAATAATTTCTCATTAGTAACAATCTTAATAATAATAGTTTCTGTGTTACCAGTTTTTATATCATTATTAAAATCAAAAGTAGCACAAAATGCTTAATAGTTTATAAAAGAGTTAGTATTATACTAACTCTTTTTTTGGTATAATTAAACATAAGTAAATATTTTCAATATTTCAAAAGAAGAGAAAGGGAGGACATAAAATGAAAAATATAGATTTAGGCAAAAGTTCTATAAATGCATCAGAAATAGGACTAGGGTGTATGAGGATTGCTGAATTATCTAAAGATAAGGCAGAGGTTTTAATAAAAACAGCTCTAGAAAATGGGATAAACTTTTTTGATCACGCAGATATATATGCAGGAGGTAGATCAGAAGAACTTTTTTCAAAAGCTATTAATATGGATTCAAATATTAGAGAAAAGATGATTATACAAAGTAAATGCGGAATTATTCCAGGAGAGATGTATGATTTTTCAAAAGATCACATTTTAAGTTCAGTTGATAAAAGTTTAAAAAGATTAAAAACTGATTATTTAGATACTTTTCTTCTTCACCGTCCTGATATTTTAGTAGAACCAGAAGAAGTGGCAGAAGCTTTTAGTATATTAAAAAAGAGTGGTAAGGTAAAAAGATTTGGGGTAAGCAATCACACTCCATACCAAATAGAATTATTAAATAAATATTTAGACGAAAAGCTTATTGTAAATCAACTTCAGTTTGGAATAATGCATACAGGTATGCTAGACTCTGGAGTAAACATGAATATGAAAAACGAAGCATCTTTAGATAGAGACGGGTATGTTTTAGATTATTGTAGATTAAATGATATAACTATTCAAGCTTGGTCTCCATACCAATATGGATTCTTCGAAGGTGTATTTTTAAACAACGATAAATTCAAAAAATTAAACGAAAAAATAGATGAAATTGCAAAAAAATATAATGTATCTAATACTGTTATAGCTACAGCTTGGATACTTAGACATCCTGCAAAAATTCAAACTATAGTCGGAACTACAAATAGCGATAGATTAAAAGATATTTCAAATGCTTCAAATGTTGTACTTACTAGAAAAGAATGGTATGAAATTTATTTAGCTGCAGGAAACGAACTTCCATAAGATTTTGACATAGTATAATAAAGGGGGAGAGTTTATGGAACAAAAAGGAACAGTTACTTTAGAAACAGATAGACTAATTTTAAGAAAATTAAAGCATAGTGATGCCGAAAATATGTTTAATAATTGGGTTTCAGATAAAGAAGTTACAAAATACCTAACTTGGGCACCACACAAATATCTTTACGATACAAAAGAGCTTTTAGAAGCTTGGATTGGTAGATATAATAATTTAAGATTTTATCAATGGGGAATAGCGCTAAAAGATTCTGATGAAGTTATAGGAACTATAAGTTCTGTTGGAATGAATGAGAAAATAGGCTTAGTTCATATAGGATATTGCATAAGTAAAGATTATTGGAATAAGGGAATAACATCTGAAGCTTTAAAAGAGATTATAAGATTCTTCTTTGAAGAAGTTAAGGCAAATAAAGTAGAATCAAGGCATGACCCTAAAAATCCTTTTTCAGGGAAGGTTATGGAAAAGTGCGGTATGAAATATGAAGGTACGTTAAGACAAGCTGACTGGAATAATTCAGGAGTTTGTGATACTAGTTATTATGGAATACTTGCAGAAGAATATAAAAACATGTAAAATATGGTATATAAGAATAAATTAAGGAGGTAAGACTTATGATAAACGATTCTAAAAATGACAGAACTCAAATTTTATCTAGCAGTTCATGTACTCTTGTATATGACTTTTCAAGAAATTGGGTTACTGCGCAATTTTTTAGAAAGTTTTTGTAAGATTTACTTATAAAAATTTCATTACGCAGTAACTTAGATAGACCGATTTATTAAATCTCGGTCTATTTTTACGTTCAAAATTAAATTTTAGGAGTGTAATGAAATGAATAGAATAAAAGAAAATATTAGATTAGATTATTTTTATAGATTTTTTTCAAACTTTAGTATAACGTCAGCAATTTGGGTTTTATACTTAGGTTATAAAGGGATGAGCTTAATCCAAATAGGGCTTTTAGAGAGCATATTTCATATTACAGGATTAATTTTTGAAATACCAACAGGTGCTATAGCAGATCTTTTAGGGAGAAAAAAGACTATAGTTATAGGGAGAGTTTTAAGTTTAGTTGCATGTTTAATAGTTATGTTTTCAAATAACTTTATATATCTTGCAATTGGTTTTAGTATTGATGCTTTAAGTTATAATTTAAATTCTGGCTCTGAAGACGCCTTAGTTTACGATAGCTTAAAGATTTTAGGAAAAGAAAATGAATATGAAAAGATTTTAGGAAGATATAACTTAATAATAGAAGTAGCAGGAGGGATTGCTGTTTTTGTAGGTGGGGCTTTAGCTAATATAAGTTTTACATTAAGCTATGCAGCTGCTATATTTATAAATTTAATTTCTTTATTTTTTTCTTTAAGGTTTTTTGAAGTTTTAAATAAAGAAAAAGAGGTTAGAGGCTCTTTAAAAGAAACTTTAAGAGAGCATTTTAAAGGGAGTTATTTTATTTTAAAAGAAAATAAAAGACTTAGAAAACTACTAGTATTTTTCCCTTTAGTTAGCGTCTTTTCAGCTACAGTGTTTTTTTACGGGCAACAATATTTTAGTGATTCTGGACTAAGTAAGATTCAAATATCTTTAATATTTTTAGCGCATGGAATCTTTTCAGGGCTTGGCTCACTTTTAAGTAGCAAGATAAATAGAGCTCTAAAAGAAAAAGGATATTTATTTATTCCTCTTGGAATTTCAGTATCTATAATACTTTTTTCTTTAGTTGATTATAAATTTTCTATTTTATCATTTTGCTTTTTAGGATTTTTTACAGCTATGCTTTATCCTATAAGTTCAAATATGATAAATGAACTTATTCCATCAAAAATGCGTGCAACTATTATATCTATAGATAGTATGATTTTTTCTATAGGGATGGTAGTACTTTTCCCAATAGCTGGGGTTATAGGAGAATATATAAGTTTAAGATTTGCCTTTTTAATTATTGGAATAATAATAAGTATTTTAGGAAGTGTAATCTTTTATTTAAAGAATATAAGAAAATAAATATTAAAAAACAGATTTTAAGATTTGTTTAAAAATAAAATAATTAGAAAATTTTAGAAAATAATAGTAAATTAAAGAGAGGAAGAGCTAATTTTAAATAATTAGCTCCTTTTCTTTTAACAGATAAAATTTGTTTTAATATAATAGTAAAAAATGAAAAAGGAAACTTGTTATAAAGAGGGAGTAAATAATAGAGGTTAGTTAAAGAGAGTCTAACGTTTGGTGAGAGTTAGGTGCTGTAGCTATTATTGAATGGGTCTTTTAGAGGATAGCTTGAAATTATTTTAAAGTAGGGCTATACGGAGAGTCTACCGTTAAAAGGACAGGATATCGAAAACATTTCCGTATCTTTTACTTAAGCATAGGTGGTATAGCGAATATTTACATTTCGTCCTATTTTGGATGAGGTGTTTTTTTTATAAGCTAAATTACTTTTATGATATAAAAATGAGTGGCATAACCACTTCGTCTCATTTTAGGCGAAGTGGTTTATTTTATTTTTGGAGGGATTTAAATGATTAATATTTCAAAAGAGTTATTTTATGAATTAAAAGATAAAAATAAAACATTTTCTTTAATTAGCACATTTAGAGGAGATTATTTAACACCTATAAATATTTATAAAAGTTTTAAAGGAAAATATAAATTTCTACTAGAAAGCGGTGCTGATTTTGAAAGAAGTGGGAGATATTCTTTTTTAGGAGAAAATCCAAAGGAAGTATATTTTACTCAAGGGAATAAAGGCTTTAAATATATTAAAAAGTTTTTAGAAGAAGATTTTTATAAAGAGAGTAATGAATTTCCTTTTAAGGGAGGTCTTATATCTTTTATAAGCTACGAGGCTGTTAGAGATATTTCAAAAAAACTTAAATCTATTAAAACTAATGATTTTGAAGATGTAGGACTAGCCTTTTATGATGAGTATATCTGTTATGATTCTTTTAATCATAAGGTAAGTTTTATATCAAATATCAATTCTAAAGAAACTAGAAGCTATGAAGAAATAAAAGGTCAGCATAAAGAAAAGCTTAGAGAAATAAAAAGTTTTAAGGATTTAGATCTAGAATGTAGTGAAGAGAAAAAGGAAGTTATATTTGATTCTTTAACTAGCAGAGAGGAATTTATAGAAAAGGTTAAGAAAGCTAAAAACCTTATAGAGGAAGGGGAAATATTTCAAGTGGTTTTATCTTTAAAAGAAAAGTGCAAAAGAAATAAAGAACCTTTTGAAATCTATAGGAAATTAAGAGAAGATAATCCTTCTTCTTATATGTTTCTTTTAGAATTTGAAAAAATAAATATAATAGGCTCATCTCCTGAAAGCTTAGTTTCTTTAAAAGATAATATAGTAAAAACTAACCCAATAGCTGGAACTAGGCCTAGAGGAAAAACCTTAATAGAAGATAAAAAGTTAGAAGAAGATTTATTAAAAGATGAAAAAGAAAAGGCAGAACACGTGATGCTAGTGGATTTAGGAAGAAATGATATAAATAAAATTTCTAAATTTAAAAAAACTGAAGTTACATCTTTTATGGAAATAAAGAAGTTTTCATGCGTTATGCATATATCATCTGTTGTAAGAGGGGAGATTTTAGATAATAAAGATAGTTTAGACGCTTTAATAGCATGTTTTCCAGCTGGAACAGTTTCAGGTGCACCGAAGATACGAGCTATGGAAATAATAGATGAAATCGAAGACTTTAGTAGAGGAATATATTCAGGGAGCGTTGGATATTTTTCTTATGGTGGAAATATGGATATGAGCATAGCAATTAGAACTATTGTAGTTAGGGGAGATGAATGCTTTCTTCAAGGGGGAGCTGGCATAGTTTATGATTCAGTTCCAGGGACTGAATACGATGAAATAAAAAATAAGATTAAAGCTTTAAAGGAGGCTTTATTATGATAATACTAATAGATAATTACGATTCATTTTCTTATAACCTTTATAGTATGATAGGGGAATTAACAGATGTTAAAATCTTTAAAAACGATGAGATCACCTTAAAAGAAATAGAAGATATAAACCCTTCTGGAATTATTATTTCACCAGGGCCTGGAAGACCAGAAAATGCAGGGATAATAATAGACCTTATAAAAAACTTTTATAAAACTATTCCTATTTTAGGAGTTTGTTTAGGGCATCAAGCTATAGCAAAAGCTTTTGGAGGAGAAATAATAAAATGCAGCAAAGTATACCACGGGAAAAAATCAACTATAAGGCTTAATGAAAAGGAGCTATTTAAAAATATTAAAAGAAAGATAGAGGTTATGAGATACCACTCTTTAGTAGTAGATGAAAATACATTACCTCAAAATATTGAAGTCATAGGAAGAAATATTGGAGATGATTTGATTATGGCTTTAAAGGTAAAGGGATTTAAAACTTTCGGAGTGCAGTTTCACCCAGAATCTATCTATACAGATAAAGGAAAAGAAATTATAGAAAACTTTATCTTTGATATTTGCAAGGTGTAAGGAGAGGAGAGCTTATGGATATTAAAGAGGATTTAAAAAGAATTTCAGAGAGAAAAGATATAGAAAGGTTTAGGATGAAAGAAATAACTAGAGAAATAATAAAAGGAAATATATCATCAGCTCAAATAGGAGGACTTTTAATAGGACTTAAAAGTAAGGGAGAAACTTTTTTTGAGATACTTGGAATAGTAGAAGCACTTAGAGAAGATATGAAAAAGATAGATTTAAATGAGGAGTATTTAATAGATACTTGCGGGACTGGAGGAGATTCTTTAAACACTTTTAATATCTCAACTATAACTGCAATCATAGCTTGTAGCGGAGGAGTAAAGGTTGCAAAGCACGGTAATCGGTCTATAACAAGTAAATGCGGAAGTAAGGATGTATTAGAAGAACTAGGAATTAATAGTGACTTACCTTTAGATAAAAGTAAGAGGATGATTAAAGATTATGGAATGAGTTTTCTTTTTGCAAAAGATTATCACGAAGGTATGAAAAACGTATCAAAAGAAAGAAAAGAGCTAGGAGTTAGAACTATATTTAATTTAATCGGACCTCTTATAAACCCAGCAGAAGTTAAAGGCCAGCTTTTAGGGATTTATGATGGAGATTTGCTAGAAGTTGTAGCTAAAGTCTCTAAAGAAGTAGGACTTTTAAATGGGCTTATAGTACACGGAGGTGACGGGTTAGATGAAATAAGTTTATCTTCTCACACTGATATTTGCGAAATTAAAGATAAGAAAATTACAAAGTATTCGATTAAACCTGAAGACTTCGGCTTTAAAAGATGCAAAATAGAAGAGGTATCTGGAGGAACTCCTAAAGAAAACGCAGAAATTATCTTAGATATTTTAAAAGGGAAAAAGGGACCTAAGCGAGATATAGTTTTATTAAATGCAGGTGCAGCCCTTTATGTTGGAAAATCATCAGAAAGTATTTTTAAAGGAATTAAACTTGCAGAAAAGCTTTTAGATAGCGGCGCGGCCTATTTAAAATATCTAAGCCTTAAAGAAAAATCTAATAGTATTTAAAATTTAAAGTTTAGGAGGGGCTATGTATTTAGAAAAGATAAGTTTTGTAAAACTTGAAAAAATTAATTCTTTAAAAGAAAATAAGGAGTTATTTAAAAAGGCTTTATTAAAAGAAGATTTAACTATTATAGGAGAATTAAAAAAAGCATCTCCATCTAAAGGAGAGATAGTTAAAGACTTTAATTTAGAAAAAATAAATGAATTTCATAAAAAAGAAAATATAGATGCTTATTCAATTTTAACTGAAGAGGAATTTTTCAAAGGAAAAGATGAATATATAAGTCTTATAAAAGGAATAAGTGATAAACCTATCTTAAGGAAAGATTTTATAATAGATAAATATCAAATATACGAAAGTAAATTTTTAGGGGCAGATTGCATTTTATTAATAGTAGCCCTTTTAAAAGATAAATTAAAAGAATTTTATGAATTAGGAAAAGAACTAGGATTAGATATTTTAGTTGAAGTTCACTCTAAAGAGGAGCTAGATTTAGCTTTAAAAATAAACCCCGAGATTATCGGCATAAATAATAGAAATCTAAAAAATTTTAAAGTAGATTTAGAAAATACAAAAGAATTAATTAAATATATCCCAAAAGGAATCTTAACTATTTCAGAAAGCGGTATAAATAGCTTTGAAGATATAGATTATATTAAATCTTTAGGGGTAGACGGAGTTCTTGTTGGAGAGTTTTTTATGAGGAGATTCATAAATGAAAATAAAGATCTGTGGAATTAAAAATATTAAAAGAAAAGAAGAACTTAAAGATTTAGATATAGACTATTTAGGGTATGTTTTTTCTAAAAGTAAAAGAAAAATAACTTATGAGGAGTTTGAAAAAATATATATAAAAGAAAAAAGTTCAGTTGCAGTTTTTAAAGATGAAAAAATAGATTTTGTTTTAGAAGGAATTAAAAGATTTAACTTTAACTCAGTTCAGCTTCACGGAGATGAAGATATTAATTATATAAATAAAGTAAAGGACTTTGGAAATATCTATAATAAAAATTTTAAGATTTTTAAAGGGGTAAATTTAGAGAATCTAAAAGATTATAAAGATAAAGATATAGATTTTTTAATAGTTGATAACAAAGTACCAGGAAGCGGACAAGCTATAAATTTAAATAAAATAAAAGAATCTTTAGATAAGAAATTCTTAAAGGAAAAAGTATTTTTAGCTGGGGGACTTAATTTAGAAAATATAGAAATTATATTAAAAAATATAGATTTATATGGAGTTGATGTTTCGTCTGGAGTAGAGAAAAAGGGAGAAAAAGATTTAGATTTAATAAAAGATTTTATTAGGAGGGTAAGAAAGAATGGATAATAAAAATTTAAAAGGTAAGTTTAGTGAGTTTGGAGGGCAATACGTTCCAGAGACTGTTATGTCTTCTTTAACAGAATTAGAAGAAGGATTTAATAAATATATAAAAGACGAGGAGTTTTTAAAAGAATATAATTACTATTTAAAAGATTATGTAGGAAGGCCAACTTCTTTATATTTTGCAGAGAATATAAGCAAAGATTTAGAGTTTAAGGTTTATTTAAAAAGAGAAGACTTAAATCACACAGGGGCACACAAAATAAATAATGCAATAGGTCAAATTCTTTTAGCTAAAAGGATGGGTAAAAAGAAAGTAATAGCAGAGACAGGTGCAGGGCAACACGGCTTAGCTACAGCTACAGTATGTGCAAAGTTTGGGATGGAATGCATAATATTTATGGGTGAATTAGATATAAAAAGGCAAGACTTAAACGTAAAGAAAATGGAACTTTTAGGAGCAAAGATAGTTCCTGTAACGTCTGGAAGTAAAAGCTTAAGTGATGCTGTAAGCGAAGCTATAAAGTATTGGGTAAGTAACGTTTCAGATTCTTATTACCTTATAGGTTCAGCTGTAGGTCCACACCCTTACCCTACTATAGTACGTGAATTTCAAAAAATAATAGGAAAAGAAATAAAAGAAGAGATCCTTTTAAAAGAAGGAAGGCTTCCAGACTATATAATAGCGCCAGTTGGGGGAGGTAGTAACGCAATCGGAGCTTTCTTCGAGTTTTTAAAAGATGATAAAGTAGAACTTATAGGAGTAGAAGGCGGAGGTTTTGGAGTAGATACAAAGTTTACAGCAGCTACAATCACAAAAAATAAAAAAGGAATAATACATGGGATGTTTACTTATGTATTAAGAGATGATTTTGGAAATATAGAAGAAGCTTATTCTATTTCAGCGGGGCTTGATTATCCTGGAGTTGGACCTGAACATGCCTTCTTAAATAGTATAGGAAGAGTAAAATACTATCCTATAAACGACGATGAGGCTATGAAATCTTTAGTTTATTTAAGTAAGAGAGAAGGGATTATTCCAGCTATAGAATCAGCTCATGCTGTAGCTTATGCAGTTAGCCTTAAAGGAAAGCTAAAGCCTTCTGATGTAGTCGTAATTAACCTTTCAGGAAGAGGGGATAAGGATATGGACTCTATAAATAACTATTTTTTAGGAGGAAAAATTGAATAAGCTAAAAGAAGTTTTAAAAGAAGACAAAAAGTATTTAACTACATTTACAGTAGGGGGATATCCTAATATAGAAAAATCAAAAGAAATAATATTAAACCTTTATAAAAGCGGAAGCGATATTATTGAAGTTGGAATTCCTTACAAAGAAGCTTTAGCTGACGGAGAAGTTATCAAAGAAGCTTATGATTATGTTTTAAAAAATAATATAAAAATAAATGATGTATTTAATATGATAAAAAGCTTAGAGGAATTTAATATTCCTATAGTTATTATGAGTTACTATAATCTTATTTACTGCTATGGAATTGATTTATTTGTAGAAAAATTAAAAGAAATAGGGGTAGATGGACTTATAGTTCCAGACCTTCCTTTAGAAGAAAGTTTAGTTTTAAAAGAAAAATTAATAAAAGAAGATATATGTTATATTCCTCTTGTAACTAGAACTTCAAAATCTAGAATTAAAAATATAGTAGGTAAAGACTCAGGGTTTATCTATGCAGTATCAGTAAATGGAACTACAGGAGAAAACGAAAATATATCTTTTAAAATAGAAGATTATATAAAGGAAATTAGAAGTTTTACAGATAATAAAATATTTTTAGGTTTTGGAATTTCAACTATTTATGATGTATTAAATATAAAAGATTATGTAGATGGCGTAATTATAGGAAGTAAGATACTTAAAATAATAAAAGAAAAGGGTGATTACGAGGATTTTATAAAGGAAATAAAAAAAGTAATAAAGTAACAATAAATGTTACAAAAATACAATAGGATAAAAGCTATTTTTATTATATAATATTTATAGTTTGAAAAAGATAGGTGTGAGGGAAAATGCGTAGGAAATTTGAGATTTTTTTTGACAGTGGTAGTGTGCTTGGGGTGTGCATTTTAATTTATGCTTTAATCACTAAAAAAATGGAATTCGGATTCTTTGGGGTGTGTTTATTTTTTATATGCGAACTCTTTAGTTTTATAGACCATTTTATAGATAGGCAAGAAAGTAGAGATTTAAAATACGAAGATGAACCTAAATATACAGCTTTAGATTATGGAAAGCTTTGGGAAGTTGTTGCTTATATTTTAGTAGTAGTTACATTAATCTTGAGTTTGCAGGGAAAATACTATGCAAAAGGTGTAGATGAATATGAAAAGATAATTTTAAATATAATAGCGCTACTTAGCTTAATTATATTATTAAAGATATATTATTTTAAAGGATTTAGATTAAAGATTTTTAAAGACGGAATGATTTATCCAAACGGTGAGTGGATACCTTTTGAAAAAATAGACGACTTTAAAATCAAAGATAGGTGGATAACAAATAGGGTAACTATCGATTTAAGAGTAGGCGGATACAAGGGAGAATTTTTAAGTAAGAACTACAAAGTAAATTTAAGTAAAGATAATTTAAAAGAAATAGAAGACTATATTAAAAATAGTATGGAATAAACAAAAAGGAACGTCAAAATTTTGACGTTCTTTTTTATATTTCAAATTTGTATTACAAAATGTGACAAAACATTATTTTAGAAACTAAAAATAACCATATAATTACATTGGATTGATATTAAATAAAAAGATAAGTAAGGAAGTTTTTAATAAAATGATAAAGAATTAAATAAAAGGAAGTAAAACAATCAAAAATAAGAAAGATTTTACAAAAATCGTTTATTTTGTGAAGAAATTATAGTATAATTAATGAAAAATTTAAAATTTATTCATAAAATAAGGAGGACGGATATTGAGTAAAAGAGATAATCATTTATTTAAGAGCAAAAGAAGAGCCTTCTTAGTGTATTTATTTTTAGTCTTTTTCTCAATTATTCTTAGAACAAACTGGCTAAATGATAGTACGGCTAGTAATTTATTTAATTTCTCTAATATGATTTACTTAATAATAATTTTTATCTACGGGAGAAAGATTGGATATTTCACAAGTGGTATACTTATAGTATTTTCTTCCTTTTTTCTAAAGGATAACTCGTTAGATCTTATTTATTTTGGTGAGTTAGTATTTATCTATGAAATATATAAAAGAAAAAAAATAAGCATAATTTTGTTAGATTTAGTTTGCTGGCTTTTTATAATAATTCCAGTAATATTTTTGTGTAAAAATTTGATCAAAGATTTTCAGTATTATGAATTCTTTGATGCACTTTTGATTTTTATAAATTCCTTATTAAATACGTTTTTAGCAGAGATTATTTTAAGATATTTTGTGTTTGGGAACATTTTAAAAGGAAAATTAAATATAAGCTTAAAAGATATGTTTATACATATAACAGCAGCTATGATTTTAGTGCCATTTATTATAAATATTTATATAGATATTTATAATAGTTACGATTATATTTACAAAACAAATGAAGAAAGTGCTAATGGAATTCATAGTTTAATAGAAAAATCTATTGATTTTTGGGACGCAGACGAAATATTAAATTTAAAAATGGGAAATATAGTTGAAGTTGCTAAAATAAAAAAGGATATAAAAAGATTAGTAGATGATAGAAATATTTTGATATATTTAACTGACGAAAATGGACATATTATCTTAGCTACAGGTAGTAGGGAAGTTAACCCAAATATAATAGTAAACAAGGTAAGTGAAAAATCATACAAAGTAACTTTAGACAATGGAAATAAAGCCAAAATAGGATATAACTTAAATGATAGTTCTATTTTATATAAAGATAAGATAGAAAATGGTAACTTAGATATTTATATAAGTACTCCTATGAATGCTTATAGGGAGAGAATAGTTCAAGAGCAATTTAGTCAAATCAAATTCCTAATTTTATTTATATTTTTTATAGGTCTTTATTTGATTGTTTTAAATAAAACATTATTTAAATCAGCAGCATTAATTTCAATTAATACTAGAAATTTACCATATAAACTTAAAAATAATGAAGTAGTTAACTGGCCAAAGAGTGGAATATCAGAAGTTAATTCGTTTATATCTAATATGGAAACTATGTCAGAAGAGATGAGAAAGATATTTAAAAAATTAAATAAGTCTCAACATAAGTTATATAAATTAGCTTATTATGATAATTTAACTAATCTTAGAAATAGACTTTCTTTTAGAAATAAAATAACAGAATACGTTAAAGAAAATGAAGAATTTTCAGTTATGATCTTAGATATAGATAAGTTTAAGAGTATAAATGATACTTTAGGACATAATGCAGGTGATGAGCTTTTAGTTGAGGTATCTAAAAGGCTAAATGAAATAAAAGATAGCATAACTAAAGTTTATAGAATCGGTGGAGATGAATTTGTTGTAGTTATTAAATCAGGTGATGAAGAAACAATTTTTAATACGTCTTTAAAAATTATTGAAGGATTTAAAAGAGCCATTAAGGTTAATGAAGTTTTTTTAAATATTAATTGTAGTATGGGGGTTAGTATTTATCCAAAAGATAGTAATAACCTTGACGATATTATAAAGTTTTCTGATATTGCAATGTATGAATCTAAGGCTAAAGGGTATGGAAAATTAGAATTTTTTAATTTAGCAATGAAAGAGAAGATAGATAGAAGAGTTTTAATTGAAAATAATTTAACAGAAGCTATAAAGAATAATAATTTAAAGCTTTTTATGCAGCCTAAGATTTATAAGGATGGAAAAAGTATAGCTGGGTTTGAATGTTTACTTAGGTGGACAGATGACGAACTTGGAGTAGTTTATCCTGACGAATTTATAAGCGTTGCAGAGGAAAGTAATTTGATAATAGCTTTAGATGAGTGGGTTATTAAAGAAGGTCTTAAAATAAATAAAAATCTTCAAGATAAAAATATTGCATTTGTTCCTGTATCTATAAATATTTCGGGGAAACATTTTACTAAAGATTATCTAATAAATTCTGTTAAAAATAATCTTGAAAGGTTCAATATAGAACCTAGATATTTAAAACTTGAAGTAACAGAGAGTGTATTAATAGAAGATACAAAAAAAGCAATAGAAAATATGGAAAAGTTAAAATCTTTAGGAGTTAAGATTTCTATGGATGATTTTGGAAAGGGATATTCTTCTTTAACGCAGTTAATTCAATTGCCTATTGAAGAACTTAAAGTTGATAGGGAATTTATTAAAGAAGTTAATAAAGATACAAGAAAGAAGAATATAGTAAAACTTATTGTAAATACAGCTAAGGAACTTGGACTTAATATAGTAGCTGAAGGGGTTGAAAATGACGATGAAAAGAAATACGTTATAGATTCAGGATGCGATGAAGTTCAAGGTTACTATTATAGTAAACCTCTGCCAGAAGAGGAGTTTATAAAGTATTTGAAAGAGAGGACAAGGTATGAGTAAAATTTTAAAACTTTTAGGAATAGGAATTCTTTCTTTAGGATTAATTGGGTGTGGGAAAGAAGTTGCATTAAGTGAAAAGGGAGAAAATGAGAAAATTAATAGTAATGAAGAGGTTACTTTAGAACTTTGGTCACATTATGATGGTTTCGAAGATGCTATAAAAGGATTTAATGAGAAATATCCAAAGGTAAAAATAAATGTTAAAGTTATTCCTCATGAAAATTATATTTCAGAATATAAAAAAGGACTAACATCTGATAATGGTCCAGACCTTTTAATAATAGATAGTAATGACTATGGAGAATTTAATACAGCGAAAAGCCTAGAAGATCTTTCAAAGGAAGAGTATGGAATTAAAAAGTACGAAGAAAACTTTGATAAAGAACTTTGGAATTTAGGAAAGTCTTTAGATAAAAAAGAGATACTTGGAATACCTTTTGCATCAGCACCTATGGTTACATACTATAGAGCAGATATTTTAGAAAAGTATGGGTTTCCAAGCGAGCCAGAAGCTTTAAGTGAATTTATGAAAGATCCAAATAACTGGCTTGATATGGCTAGAAAACTTAAAAAAGAAGGTATATATATTCTTCAGTGGATAGCAGAAGCTACAAAACTTTATACAGCTAATATGCCTTATTATGATGAAAATTTAATTTATCAAAGAAATACAGAACAATTTAAAGAAGGGATTGAAATAGCTCAAGAAGTTCAAAAAGAGAAAATGTTTGCATATACTGATATTTGGTCTGATTTAGGTAAAAAATATCTTAAAGAAGGAAAGCTTGCAATGCTTTATTTAGGGTCTTGGGGAGCTAGTGAACTTCAAGGGTTAGTTCCAGAACAAGAAGGTAAATGGAGAGCAACTTCACTTCCTTTTGGTAGATATGGTTGGAATAATTCTACAATAATTTCTATGAGTAGTGGAAGTAAAAATAAAAATATGGCAGCTAAGTTTATAGAATATTATGCTTTTGAATACGTAGATACTAATGCGGTTTCAAGTGTTCCAGGGTATATGCCTTTAAGAGAGAAAAAAGAGTCTGTAAAGATAAATAATAAATTCCTTGGAAATCAGGATGAAAAAGGGCTTTATGAAAGTCTTATGAATAAAACAGAGGAATATCCTATTACCCCTTTTGATAGCAAAGCATTTTTACTTTGGGATACTGCTTTAAATAAAGGAATAGAGGAGGGGTTAAAACCTGATAAAATAATGGAAAAAATTAAAAAAGAAGAAGAAACATCTTTTAAAGAGGGGAAAGAAATAATTTTAGAATCTATGAAAGAGTAATCTATAAGCTATACCAAAATTTTGTTTTGGTATAGCTTTATTTTTGTTATAATTAAGAAAAGTAATACAGGAGATAAGTGTTTTATGGGAAAATTAAGAGAAGATTATGATAAGTATTTAGAAGGATTAGAGATTGAAAATCTTGTAGATGAAGCTATAGATTTTGAAGAGTATGAATATATGTATTCATTATATTTAAAAAAATTAGGTTTTTTTGAAAACTCTGAAGAGGGGCTGGATTTAGCACTTATGGAGTTAGATAAATTAAGTAAGATTGACTTTATAGACGTTAGAGAACTTGGGATTGAAGTAGCTATAAGGGAAGGATTCCACGGCAAATTAAAAGAAGAAATTTCAAATAGTACTGTGGAGTTTGAAAGATTTAATGTTGTTTCAAGAGAAAACAGCAGAGAATATATTGAAACTGATATTGGAATAGTAAATTTTGATTTACCTAAATTTTTAAGAGAAAATACATCGTTAAGAGTTAAAGATGGATATAATATAGTAATTTATAGAATCAAAAATAATTTTGAAGATAAGTACAAGCTTGTTGCATTTAGAAATTTTGGAATGGATTATATTTTAAAAGATGATGTAGTTTTAGATACTTATTTTGAAGGTGTAGATTTATGCTTTCCTAAAGGATATGAAAATTATTTAGAATTTTTAAAAGGGGATGGAAGTCTTTTTAGTTTTGTTGATACTTTAAGTTTATTTAATGAAATTAATAATTTAAATGATGAGGAAGAAGAGATATTACATGGTGAAAATAGATATTTAAGTAATTCATATATTCCAAAGGAGCCGACTTTATATGAGGTGGAAGATAAGATTTATATAGATTATACATCTATTCAAAAAGGTGATAGTGGAAATTATGATACGTTTATTAAAAATATAGTTTTATTTAAAAATAGAGAGTTTTCTTTAAAGAAATTTAGAAAAGAAGTGGGTTCAATTTAAGGTAGTGAAAGCTACCTTTTTTATTTTTTAAGGTAAAAGAAATTCTAAAAATAATACTAAAGGAGAAATTAGTGAGTAGAGGTATATAATAAAAAATAAAAAAGCAGATTTTCCTACAGAAATGTTACGAGAAATTATTGGTACAAGGGATTTTCGCTATATTAGGGTAAATTTTTAATGTTTTGGACAAGTAAAAATATTTAGACAAACTATAAAAATTTGGTTGTATTAGACAAGTAAAAGTCAGAGGGACAAGCTATTAAAACAGATCTATATTAGGAGTTATTTTAAGGAAAATTAAATCACTTTTACACAAAAAATAGAACTTATTAAATTAGATAAAATAGTATGTTTTTCATAAGATCCTTCATAAATATAAACGAACCAATTTAAATAAACTTGAAGATACTTTGTAGCAACACTTCTAAATTTTCTAAGCCATCTTCTTAAATTTAATATAAAATCAGAGCAATGACTAAGTAAATTTTCCCCTTCCTCTTTAGAAATTTCTAATTCTTTCTTTTTATGAAGAGCATAGTTTAACTTTTTTGATACAAGATAAGAAAACCTATCTTTTCCTGGCAAGAAATAAGTATTAAATACAGGATTGAATGCATTTAATAAACCTTCTATAGATTCCTTTGTAGGGCTCATAGAATCAAAGGATATCTTAGCTAGAGAGTAATTATTTTTATTAATAGTAGTAGCTACAAAGATATTTTTTCTTCTAGAAATAGTGCAAACGGGTGGAGCCTTTTGCCCTTTAAAGTTTTCTAAAAACTTAGTATGTCTCATAGCTGTAACTATATGAGTTCTTCTTGAATCCGTATAAGTTTCTATATGTTTTAGTATCTTATGTCTCCATCTAAAAGAAGTTTCAATGCAGATATTTAATATACCTGCACAATCTCTTATAGTAGCCCCAGATAGCATAAGACGAGTATATTTATCCCAAAGGTCTATACTTTTTCTAGTGTTATGCCAGACAAGCCCTGTTCCTTCGTTAAAAGTCTTAAGACAATCCTTGCATTGATACCTTTGGACGCATCTATATTTACCGTATTTAATAAAATGTTTTGAATCGCAATGGGGACAAGTAGATGTATGTACCATAGTCTCACCTCGAAAATTTTTGATTTTTTTACTTATTTTGATTATGGACATAAAAAAGTGCCTTTATTCAGGCTATTTTAGCAAAATACCAACAAAGAAGCAAAACAATGTTGTAGTAGAAGTTTAGATTACTATAAAGGTATGTAAGTAACTGTATATTAAAAAATATTTCACATAATGTTCAAAAATATATTGGAAGAAATAGGTTGTTATTATATAATTAATTTATTAGAAGAAGGGGGATTCAATATTATATGAAAAAAATTATATTATTTATTAGTTTGATATTTGTTTTTGGGTCTGTGCTTGTAGGGTGCAAAGAAGCTCAAAAAGACATAGATGTTGAAGCTACGGGAAATGAAATAGTAACAGCATTAGATGGAAAGACAAAAAAACTTCAAAAACTTAATGAGGAAGAAGCAAAGGGAATACTTCCAGATTTAACTTTAGTTGAAGAATACAGCGTATACGGATCTATGATGTCACCGATTGAAACGGTTGGGATATTTAAAGTTAAAGATGGAAACGTAGAGAAGGTTAAAGAAGAATTAGAAAAAACAAAAAAAGCTAAAAAAGAAGCAGCTTTTTATCCAGCTGATAAGGATGCGGTTTCTAATGACGGTGCCTTAAAGGTTGTTTCAAATGGTAATTATGTTGGAATTTTTATCTTACCTGATTATGAAAATGCAACAGCTGATATTACAGATGAAGCTGTAACTATATTTAATAATAAGTTTAAGTAATTTATGCGGGGTTAATCCCGCTTTTTTTAAGGGGTTAAAATGGTATTTAGTAGTTTAGTTTTTTTATTTAGATTTCTACCTTTAGCATTTATAGCTTATTTTATAACTCCCAATAAATATAAGAACTTCGTATTATTAATTTTCAGCTTAGTATTTTATTCTTTCGGCGAAGGTAGATATTTTTTTGTTATGCTATCATCAGTTTTTATTGATTATTTTATGAGTCGGCTTATAGATAAAAATAGGGATAATGAAAAGAAAAAAAGACTTTTTTTAATAATGTCTTTAGTATTTAATTTAGGATTACTATTTTATTTTAAATATTCTAATTTCTTCATTTCTAATATAAATAATGTATTTAATCTTAATATAACTGTACTAGAAAAAGTCTTACCTTTAGGGATAAGTTTTTATACGTTTCAGACTATGTCTTATACTATAGATGTTTATAAGGGGAAGGTTAGGCTTCAAAAGAGTTTTATAGATTTTGCTACATTTGTTTGTATGTTTCCTCAACTAATCGCAGGACCTATAGTTAAATATAAAGATATATCTAAAGAATTAGGTGTAAGAAAGATATCTTTAAGTATGCTAAGCCTCGGGGTGGAATATTTTATACTTGGGCTAGCTTCTAAGGTTATTTTAGCAAATAATGTTGGATTATTATTTAATGAAGTAAAAGAAATAGGTTTTAATAATGCTTCAACGATTCTAGTTTGGATTTCAATTATTAGCTTTGGTTTGCAGATATATTTTGACTTTTTAGGGTATTCCCTTATGGCAATAGGGCTTGGCAAAGCATTAGGATTTAATTTTCCAAAGAATTTTGATTACCCTTATATATCAAGAAGCATAAGTGAATTTTGGAGAAGATGGCATATAACTCTTGGAAGTTGGTTTAGGGAGTATGTTTATATACCGCTTGGAGGAAATAGAACTAGAGTTTATTTAAACCTTTTTATAGTTTGGTTTTTAACAGGACTTTGGCATGGGGCAGAATACAATTTTATTTTGTGGGGATTATACTTTTTTGTATTTATATCTATAGAAAAATTATTTCTTTTAAAGTTTTTAAATAAAAAGAAAGTATTTTCTCATATCTACACAATAATAATCCTTATAATAGGGTGGGCTATATTTTCTATGGATAATATAGAAGATTTAATATTATTATTTAAATCAATGTTTTCTTTAAGAATATCTTTTGATTTTTTATATTATTTATTAAATTATGGTGTAATACTTATTTTATGTATTTTATTTTCTACAAAGGTTATAAGCAGAGTATATGAAAAGATAAATAGTAACACGATAAAGGAAATTCTTCTTTTAGTGCTTTTTATAATATCAGTAGCTTATATAGTAAGCAGCAGTTATAATCCATTTTTATATTTTAGATTTTAGGAGGAAAAATGAAGGGGAGATTATTTTACTTATTTAGTGGAATTATATTAGTAATAACATTACTTGATATACTATCAAAAGATAAGGATATATCAGAAATAGAAAACAGAAAACTTCAAAATAAACCTAAATTTAAAACTGAGGATTATATAAATGGAAACTTTAAAGATAAATATAATAAATATTTAGACGATCAGTTTATTTTTAGAGATAAATTTATTACCTTAAAAGGAGTTAGTGAAAAACTTCTATTAAAAAAAGAAAATAATGGGGTTTACTTTGGAAAAGATGGGTATCTTTTAGAAAAAGTATTAGAAGTTTCCGATTTAAAGATAGAAAATAATATAAAATATATAAATAAATTTATAGAAAATAATAATTTAAAAACTTCAATTATGATAGTTCCAAACTCCTTTTATATTTTAAGAGATAAGCTTCCTATAAAAGCAAAGGAAATAGAGAGTAAAGAAATAATAGATAAAATTTATAAAGAAGTAGATAAAGCTTCTTCTATAGATTTAATAAAGCCTTTAGAAGATAAAAAGGATGATTATATTTTTTATAAAACTGATCACCACTGGACCACTTTAGGTGCTTTTATAGGATATAAAGAGTATTTAAACTCATTAGGAAAAGAAGCTATAACTCTAGAAAACTTTAAAGAAGAAAAAGAATTTAATTTTTTAGGAAGTTACTTTTCTAAAAGTAAAAATATCTTTATAGATCCTGATATAATTAGCTATTACGATTTTAATAACTTAGAAATCTTTATAGATGGAGTAAAAAAAGAATCATTAATAGATAAAGATTACTTTAAAGGAAGAGATAAATATTCTGCCTTTTTAAGTAGTAATAACAAATTAACTAAAATTATAAATAAAGATTTAAAAACAAATGAAAAATTATTAGTAATAAAAGATTCTTATGGGAATTCTTTAGTACCATTTTTAACGCAAAGCTTTAAAGAAGTTCATGTAGTTGATTTAAGATATTTTGATGAAAGTATAAAATCTTATATTAAAGAAAATAATATAAGTGAGTGTTTAATCATTTATAATCTAATAAATTTTACAAGAGATACAAGTGTTGTAAAATTAATCTATTAAATGTACCGATACATTTTAAGTATCGGTATTTTTTTAGTATAATCACTTTAGAGAAAAAAGCACTAAGGCTTTAAGATAGAGGTGTAATTAATGGAAGTTACAAATAAACAAGATTTAAAAATCAGAAAATTAACTTTAACAGGACTTATGATAGCATTTACTTTTATAGCTGGAAGTATAATAAAGATACCAACACTAAACGGGATGATTCAACTTGGAGATTGTATGGTTCTCTTATCAGCTGTTTTACTTGGTAAAAAATATGGCTTTTTTGCAGCGGCAACAGGAATGGCGCTAGTTGATATACTAGGAGGTTATGTGCTTTGGGCACCTTTTACTTTTGTAATAAAAGGATTAGTTGCACTTACAGTTTCAATAATAATAAGTAGGTCTAAAGAAAAAGACTTTAAAACATTTTTATTTGCATTTATTTTAGGTGGAATAGTAAATGTAGCCGGGTATTTTATAGGGAATGCAATTATGGGCGGAATAATAGTTGGAGCTTCAAAGGGATTTTTAGGAAGTATGATTTACGCATTCTCACATCTTTTTGGAGATATAATTCAAACAGTAGCAGGAATTGTAATTGCACTTCCTTTAGCTAAAATGGTTTATAAATTTAAACTTAAAGCATTTAATTAGATACTAACTAAAATAAAAAACTGCATCCTTTTTAAAAGGTGCAGTTTTTTAAATTAATCTATTAATAGATTAACAAATCAATTAATTACTCTAAAAATAAATAACTAAGAAATTTTAAAAACAGTTTAAAAATAAATTATTTATCTATCTATTGAAACAGTTCTAACATCTATTTTTTTATCTATAAATTCTTCTATATCTTTTAGCATTTTTTCATTTTTAGGATCTATGAAAAGGCAAGTATAACCTTTTTCACCAGCTCTTCCTGTTCTACCTATTCTGTGAATATATCCCTCAACGCTTTCTGGAATATCGTAGTTGTAAATATTATCTACTCCTGAAATATCAAGACCTCTTGCAGCTACGTCAGTTGCTATAAGGTATTGAACGTCTGCATTTCTAAAAGATTTAATTATTCTCTCACGTTTATTTTGAGGTATATCACTATGG
Organism: Clostridium sp. LY3-2; assembly: GCF_024705715.1. Taxonomy (NCBI): domain Bacteria; kingdom Bacillati; phylum Bacillota; class Clostridia; order Eubacteriales; family Clostridiaceae; genus Clostridium; species Clostridium sp. LY3-2. Next base: position 8,552 of record NZ_JAMDLQ010000005.1, on the reverse strand, counting down.
ATTTTTTTGCAGTTAAATTTAGCTTTTACCATAGCTTCTTCTAACATATCAACTCTTCTTTTAGTTCTACAAAAAATTATAGCCATAAAAGGATTATCTTCTTCTAATACTTTAAATAATGAAGCTTGCTTCCATCTATCAGTTGTTTTAACTACTTCTTGGTCTATATTAGTTAAAGTAACTTCTTCTTTTTCTATAGTTATAAGAGAAGGGTTATTCATATATCTGTAAGCAAGTTTTTTTACTTTTGAATCCATAGTTGCTGAGAAACAAAGCATTTGATATTTTTTTGGCATTTCGCCCATTATAGAATCTATTTCATTTCTAAATCCCATAAATAAAAGTTGGTCTGCTTCGTCTAAAACTATAGTTTTAACTCCTTTTAAACTTATAGATTCTCTCTTTAAGTGGTCTATAAGTCTTCCAGGGGTTGCTATAACTATATGAATATTTTTCTTAAGTTTTTTTATTTGAGAACCTACATCTTTACCGCCATACATAGATAATACATTTGTGTTAAAAGCTTCTGATAGTTTTTCAGCTTCTTCAGAGATTTGAAGGGCTAATTCTCTAGTTGGAGAAATTATTAAAGCTTGAACAGAATCATTAGTAATATCTATATTTTGCATTATCGGAAGTAAAAAAGCTAAAGTTTTACCACTTCCAGTTTGAGATTCACAAATCGTATCTAGTCCGTTAAGGATTTTTGGTATGCTTTCCTCTTGGATTGGAGTAGGCTTAATAATACCATTATTATTTAGTATTTTTATTAGTTTATCATTTATGTTTAAATCTTTAAAATTCATCTTAACTCCTTTTTCTAAACAAATTCATAAGATAAATTATACAATACTTAGAAAAGGATAGAAACAAAAAAATTTACATAATTAAAAATAGGTACATGTTTAATCAGGTTTTCATATAATATATAAGGAAAAGTGGGTGAATATAGATGAAAAAGAAGGTTAGTATTATAGTAGCCTTAGGGGTAATCTTGATGCTCCTATTTAATTTTATTATATTCTTCTCTTTTAACTCTTTAGAAAATGAATTAAATAAAAATAATAATACTAGATATGATATAGAAAATTTAGCTGAGTTTAGAAATGATGTTGTAGAGATGGCACAAATGCAAAAACTTTGGGTTAGTACTAATAACAACTATTATGAGGGCGAATTTCAAAAAAAGGTTCAAGAGGTAAATGAAGATTTGAAAAGACTTGAAAAGAGTAATCAAATAATAAAAGATGATAGTGAATCTCTTAGAGCATATGTAGATGAATATGTGAAATTAGCTTATAAATTTAAACCAGTTAATAAAGACAGTATAATTTCAAAGGAGATGGAGAGACAATTTTTAGAATCAAATAAAATACAAATTGAAATTTTAAAAAAGTCTTCTAATTCAGTAGTTGATATAAATAATAATATAGAAGAAAGGAATAACCTAATTTTAGATAAAAATGATATAGAAAAAAATATTCTTAGAGCTTTAGGTGCTTTTGTCACATTTCTTTTTTCTTTGCCTTTATATTTTTTAAAGAAATTAAATAAAGGAATTGAAAATTTATCAGATAATGATACTATAGATAAAATAGTAAATATATATGATAAAAATCTAGAAAACAATAAAAATAATAACGACAGTTATAAAAATTTAGATATAATAATAGATAAAGATAAAGATGAAATAGATAATAGAAAGATTAAATGCAAAGAAATGCTTATATACTCAGAAGAGATATATGAAGAAGCAATAAGACAAGATGAAAGGTTAAATCAATGCTTTGAAACTTTATCTAAAATAGAAGTTATGATTCATTATTTAAAAGAAGAAATTAAAATTATAGATGGCATAGAAGATAAAGATTCTAAAATAAGATATATTGAAGATATTGAAGAGGAGTTTGGGGAATTAAAAATATTATTTAAAACTCTTCCAAGTTACAATAGTATTATAATTAATATGTCTAAAAAGAATAAAATTTAAAATAATTAAAATCCGAACAATAAATAAAAATAATAAGAAAAAATATGTATTATAACGAAAAAAATATCTTTAAATTTTCAAAAAGTGTGTTATAATTCATTTATATCATAAAACTGCTCGTATAAATTTAGGGATATGGCCTAAAAGTTTCTACCTACTGACCGTTAATCAGTGGACTACGAGGGACGTATTTAAAAGTCTTAGTATTTTTACTTTGAATTTAAGTATCCACCTCAAGAGAAAATCTTAAGGTGGATTTTTTTTTTAACAAGCAGTTTATGAAAAAAACTTGTTAAAAGGATGTGTAATTAAAAAATGGACAACACGAATAATTCTAATGGAAGCTATAATTTAATGTATGGCATAAACGACAATCCTAAACTAACTGAGAAAATTATATTAGGATTTCAAAATATTTTTGCAGCCTTTGGAGGAATTATAGCAGTACCTTTAGTTGTATCTGGAGCCCTTGGCTTTGATGGTGCAACATCTACAGCACTTTTAAGTGCTTCTATTTTAGCCTCTGGGATAGCTACAGTACTTCAAGCTAAGGGAATTGGAAAAGTAGGTTCAAAACTTCCTTGTGTAATGGGGACAGACTTTACTTTTGTAGCACCTTCAATTGCAGTTGGTTCAGTTGCTGGTTTACCTGGAATAATAGGGGCGACTATATTAGGTTCTTTATTAGAATTTATTTTAAGCTTCTTTATAAGACCAATAATGAAGTTTTTCCCACCACTTGTTATAGGAACTGTAGTTTGTCTAATCGGGCTTACTTTACTTCCTGTTTCTATGGACTGGGCAGCTGGAGGAGTTGGTTCTTCTGATTATGGCAGTTTAAGAAATGTTTCAATCGCTTTATTTGTAATGATTATAACTTTATTAATTAATAGATACGGAAAAGGCTTAGTTAGTAGCGCAGCTATTTTAATTGGAATGGGAATAGGATATGTTTTATGTATAGGACTTGGAATGGTAGACTTTACTTTAGTTAAAGAATCAAGTTTCTTTGCAATTCCTAAAATTTTAGAATATGGAGTAAACTTTAACCCAGCATACGCTTTAGCATTTATTCCAGCATATTTTGTAACTACAGTAGAAACTGTTGGATGTTTATCTACAATTTGCGAAGTATCAAAGGTTGATTCAAGTAAAGATAGATTATCAAGAGGAGTTTTAGCAGATGGTGTTGGAAGTATGGCAGCAGGTCTAGTTGGATCTTTTCCAAACACAACATTTAGCCAAAACGTAGGATTAATTCCTTTAACTAGAAATGCAAGTAGATCAGTTGCTACTATGGCAGGTATATTACTTATCCTTTTAGGATTTTCACCTAAGTTTGCAGCTTTTATAAACATAATGCCTCAACCTGTACTAGGTGGAGTTGGAATAGTTATGTTTGGAACTATTGCAGCAGCTGGAATTAAAACTTTAAGTAAGGTAAATATAAATAACAGAAATTTATTAATTATTGCAACTTCTTTAGGGCTTGGACTTGGAGTAACATTTAGACCAGAACTTATAAGTGGACTACCTGAAGGTTTAAAGATGGTATTTTCATCAGGAATAACAACAGGAACAATAACTGCACTTTTACTTAATATAATTTTAAAGGAAGAATCAGAAAAAGAAGAGGAATCAGAAATTGTAAAAGTAGAAGAAGAAGTTTCAAAGAAAAGTTCAATATCAGTAGATATTAATGACAGAGAAGTTACTGCATAAATTTTATAAAAACACCGTAAGCTAGAGTTAATAGCTTACGGTGTTTTTTATTTTAAGAGATATATTAATTTTAAGAGGTCTAATGGTTTAATCATTATATTATATGTATTAAAATATAAATGTGACTTATTAATAAATTAATTAGGGGGATAAAGGGTGAATTAAATGCAAGAGTTTATAAAAAACAAGAATATAGAAATAATATATGATATTTTCATAGGTTTTTTATCAGTTATAGCGGTTTTAGTCGTGGTTTTAAATTTTAATAAAGGTGTATCAAGTGAGCAATCAATGTTTTTAGAAAGGGCTGATAACATAATCTATGTGATTTTTTTAATAGATGGAATTATTAAATGTTTTTTGGTTAAAGAACCTTTAAAATTTATAAGAAAAAATAAAATAGATTATATAGCGTTAATTCCTTTTCAATTTTTTATTAGTGGAAGCTTTGGAAGCATATTTAAACTTCTTAGAGTAGTAACTTATATACTTAGGATTTTAGATAATATGAAAGTATTTTTATTTTCTACAGGATTTCTTCAATTAATAATTTTTACTGGGTTTATAACAGCTTTAGGTTCTTTTACTATATACTTCTTTGAAAAGGGTAAAGGAAACATAGAGTGCTATAGTGATGCTCTTTGGTTAAGTTTAGTTACATTAACTACTGTAGGATATGGAGATGTAAGTCCAAGTACTGCAGAAGGAAAGCTTATTGCTGTAATGTTAATGTTATCTGGAATAGGATTTTTATCTATGTTAACCTCAACTATATCAACTTACATAATCGGTCTTAAGAAAAATCGATATAGTGATTTGAAGAAAGAAGATGAAAAAGTATATTTAGATATAACTGAATTAAGCGATGAAAAGCGAGAAACTTTAAAAAAATTCTATGAGTTCCTAAAAGAAGAATAAAAAATGCGAACATTTGTTCGTATTTTTTCTACTTTTAGCTAAGTTTTACATATATAATATATGTAGAGATTAGTTAAGGGGGAATAAAAAGGTATGGAATTAATCTTAAAAGCTAAAAATAATGATGAAATTTCAAAAAATATTATTATTAATAAATATAAGCCACTTTTATATAAAAATTTAAATAAGTATAAGTATATAGTAGGGTATGAGTTTGAAGATTTATATCAATATGGGGTACTAACTATATTAAAAGCTATAAAAGAATTTGATGAAGAAAAAAGTAGTTCTTTTGGAGCATATTTAAAGTTTGCTTTAAATAATAATTTCGCCTACCTTTGTAGAAGGGAAAACGACGAAAACAAAAAGACTACTAGTTTAAATGTAACAAATGAAGAAGGCTTAGAAATAATAGACTTATTAGAAGATGAGAAAACTATTGAAAAGATTTATATGGAAAATATGGAAGTTCAGAGGCTATTAGACTCTATAGAAAAGTTAGATATAGAAGAAAAAGAACTTTGCAAGCATTTAATTAAAGATGAATCTAGAGGTAGCCTTAAGAATTTTTCAGATAATAAAAATATTCCGTATCATAAAATTTTATATAGAAAAAAAGTATTAAGTAAAAAATTAAAAGCTATACTAAAAAATGTATAATAGATAAAAGACTAGATAATTAAAAGTATATTATAAATAAACTGTAAACAATTTCAAAATATAAAATTATTATATGGATAATTGATAAATAGATAATTTATTAAAAAACAATTTTATAGACAAATAATAATACTATTTGACATTTTTCTGAGATTTGTTACAATTACGTAGTAGAATTAAATATTGGGTAAGATAGAGGTCGCAATAATGAAAAGTAGTATTAAGGAGTAAAGCAGCAGTGAATTAATATGAAAGGCATTGTTGCCGAAGTGTATATATAAAGCTTTAAAAATATACGCTGGTTTTGTATAAAATATATGCAAGACTGTCACAAAAAAATTTGTGGAGTGCTATCTTTGTTGTTTGTAATTCAAGCTCAAAGACTAGCCTTTGGGTTATTTTTTTACCCTAGACATCTTAGGAGGAAAAAATGGAAGAAAGAAATTTAAAAAAAGAGATTGGCCTGTTTATGGCTACCATGCTTGTTTGTGGTAACATGATAGGTTCTGGAGTATTTATGCTTCCAGCGACCTTAGCGCAATTATCAGGGCCAATGGCAACAATTATTGCTTGGGTTATAACATCATTAGGTTCAATCCTTATAGCGTTATCCTTTGCGAACTTAGGATCAAAGTTTACAGTTACTGGAGGTCCTTACCAATATACTAAACACGCCTTTGGAGAATTTGCAGGGTTTTTATGTGCATGGTTATACTGGAACGGTTCATGGATTGGAAATGCAGCTATTTTAGTAGCTCTTACAAGTTATAGTGCAGCTATTATACCAGCTTTATCAAATCCACTATATTCAATTATCTTTTCAAGTGCTATGCTTTGGATTTTCACAATAATCAATATTGTTGGTGTTAAACAAGCTGGTAAACTTCAAACTATAGCAACAGTATTTAAAATTGCATTCTTTGCTATATTTGTAGTAGTAGCTTTATTACATTTTAATGTAGCTAATATAACACCTATGATACCAACAGGAAAAGGATTAAATACTATTCCTCTTGCAGCAACTTCAACTTTATGGGCTTTCGTAGGTCTAGAAAGTGCAAGTGTTACAGCAGGTGAAATTAAAAATCCAGAGAAAAACGTTAAAAAGAGTACTATTTACGGAATGATAATTGCAGCTTGTGTTTATATATTAATAAGTGTTGCAAGTATGGGCGCTATGCCAAATGCTGAACTTGCACAAAGTCAAGCACCGCTTACTGATATATTAACAAATATTTTAGGTTCATCAATCGGTAGACCAATAACAATTGCAGTTGTAATTTGTATATTAGGTACAACAATAGGTTGGCTTTTATCTACAGCTCGTGTTGCTTTTGCAGCAGGAGAAGATGGAGTATTCCCAAAATTCTTTGGAAAGCTTCACCCAGTTCATAAAACACCAGCTAATGCATTAATTGCAGGGTCAGTTTTAGTTAATATATTATTAGTTATGAATTTCCAAAAGAGTATGGTATCAGCATTTACTTTTATAACATTACTTGCTACGCTATCATTCTTACCAATATATTTATTAACTTCTTGTGCTGAAATAATGCTAATGTTTAAAAAAGGTGAGAAGTTTAACTTTGGAATATTCGTAAAGAGAGCATTTATTCCTTTATTAGCATTTATTTATTCTGTTTGGACTATTTATGGATCTGGTGCAGAAACAGTAATGTGGGGATTCATCCTTATGTTAATCGGCGTACCTTTTTATATATTTAACTACCACAAGAATAAATTAGATACACAAAATACAGATATTATTTAAAAGATTAGCTACCTAATTTTGAATTAATCACTTAAGGGTTTTAAGGAAGATTCATTTTAGGTAGTTTTTTTGCGTCTTAAATATTTATAGAAGATATATTTTCAAAGTATTAAAACCTTTAAAAGTAAATACAAAGTTATAAAAATTAATACCTTTATTTTAATTATTCTCTTTTAGCATAAATATATAATTACATCAATATACTTATGTTAAGGAGGGGAAGATATGGGTAAAATCAGTCTTTGTATAATAGCTAAGGATGAAGAAAAACTTATTTCTAATGCAATAAATAGTGCTAAAGATTTTGTAGATGAGATTATAGTTGTAGATACAGGTTCTAAAGATAGAACGGTAGAGATAGCAAAATCATTTACAGATAAAGTATTTAAAGTGAATTTTGAAAATGATTTTTCAAAGATAAGAAACTTTGGAATATCTAAAGCAAACTCAGAGTGGGTGCTATTTTTAGATTGCGATGAGGAATTAGATAGTTTTAGTTCGGAAAATTTAAAAAATGTAATAGAAGATGAATATGTAGCTATAAGTTTTAGAGTAAGTGGAATTTTAGATAGGGTTAAGAGAAGCGCCGTTAATGATATTAGATTAATTAAAAAAGATAGAGATATATTTTTTAGCGGAAAAATCGGGGAGAGTGCCTTAAAATCAATAATAAATACCTTTGGGCGAGAAAAAATTAATTACACAACTTTAGAAATAAAGCACTTTGGAAATGATAAGAATTTAGTGAATTTAGAAAGTAAGGTTTCTAGAAATTTAAAGATATATAATTCAATTAATAATAAAGAAAGAGATGGAGAATATTATTTTAAGCTAGGAAACGAATATGGAAGGCTAAATAATTTTAAAAAAGCCCTTGAGATGTATAACATATCCCTTTTAAAATGCGACTGTGGAGATTGGATTGAAGAATTACCAAGACTTATTATAAATAAAGTAAAAGCTCTTCATATGCTTAAATGTTTTGATGAAGAAGAGATGTTTATAAGTAAATGGTTAAAGGTATATAAGGAATTTAAGGATTTGTATTTTATGAAGACACTTCTATATAGAGATAAGGGTGAGTTTAAAAAATCATATGATAGTTTGCTTTCTTATTTAGAAAAAAGAGAAAATATTATTTATCCATCAAGTGCATTTGATGAATTTATAGATCTAAAAAAATTTAAAGATGAATTATTTTATTTATCTCAAATTATTAGTTAAAAAAAGACACACATGCGAAAGTTTAATTCACATGTGTGCTTTTTATTTTTTACCGTTTAATCTATCTTTTTTTAGAAGTCTCTTTGTTTTAGCTAAATAGTACTGCCTTGTTATTGTAGAAACGAACATAACACCAAGGGCTAAAGTACCAGCACTTGCTAAAGTATTTAAGCCAAGTTCAAGAGCTTTTGATACATCACCGCTTACAGCAGAATACATAGTGTAATACATTCCAGCACCAGGAACTAGTGGAAGTAGAGCACAAAC